>JAEEHO010000303.1 GCA_016280845.1 Paludibacteraceae bacterium
GACTCTTCGCGCAGCCTGCGCAAAAAGGTAGTCTTGCCTGTTCCGGCCTTACCCGTTATAAACAGACATCTGTTCGTTTGTAGGGCATATTCCTCCGCCAAACGATACGGCAATGACTCATTACTCTCTTGCACAGTTGACATATGGTTCTTTTTCGCCGCTATAGGCAAAAGCGACGACAAAGGTAGTAAAAAAATCCCACATGTACAAGAGCATGCAGGATTTTTTTCAATTAACAATTAACAATTTACAATTTACAATTTACAAAGGGCTTAGGGAGTTTGGTGCAAATGGATAAAGTTGGTACGGACACAAAAGGTTGTGCTAGATACTATGGTTCGGAATAGAAAAAAACAAAAATAAAGGAAAAAATGATTTTTCGCTGTAAATATTTGTATTTCAAGGATAAATATATTATCTTTGCCGCCGTAACCCATTTTTTTAGGCATATTTCTCATTCGTGCCATAACTGAAGACGGAGGAATGGTACAATCAAAACTTATTCATTAAATTATATTATTTGTATGAGAACGAAATTATTTTTTTTACTTGGTATTGTAACTATGTTGTGTTCATGTGACACACGAAAGACATTGGATGAACAACGGTATTCATTTTGTATCTTCCAGTATGTTAATGAAGCAGATAGCAACTTAATAATTACAGGGAATAGTGAACTGCCGTTTTCTAATGGCATGGGAGTTATTAACGGTATTTATAATTATCCCAAGCGCTATAGAAATGAACCATATTTTGGTAGTGGACGATGGGCGCGCAATCCGGAGAAATACACTTTTGATATTTGCGAATTAGCGACAGAAGAAAAACTTCTTCCACTTCATGGAAACTATTATACCTACTTCCCATACACAACGCTTTCCGGAGAAGGAAGTATGGTAGTTGTACGTAACGGATCATGGGAACAAGTTTGCGATACTAATCCTCTCGATTTACCAATATTAGGAGACGCTAACTCATTATACAAAGAAATTCGAGTTTTTAAAATCCGCTCAATGGAAAGACTGACGAAAAAAACACGTACGGAAATGACCATTGATGACATAGAACAAGCCGTCAACAAGGTAATAGACGAAGGCAAACTGGACAAATATAGTATCAAAGTATCTGCAATTAGTGTTTCTGAAGAATAAAATAACGTAACTGTTAGCATTGATGGACAAGTTATGCAAACTAAAATTATTCACCTTTAAAACTCAATAATTATGAAAACAAGAGTATTTTTGTATGCTGTCATTTTAGGCATCATATCTTCATTCCTTTCGGCATGCAAACCTAGGAATGCCATCACGCGTCCTCCTATGTCGGCGACAGTCATGAAGTTTAAAAATCCGGAACATAAGAGCTATATTCTTGCTAATTATTTCGAAGGAAAAGATTGTATCATGGGAATGCGTTTCAACCGTTACGAGCAACCAGTCGGTGAGGCTGGTGACCAACCGTATTGGGAATTATCAGATAATTGGTTGTTGGTGGATTGGAAATGGGGCACATTCCCGTATAATGCGGGACTCGTTATTTTGACGGAGTTGACATGGGATCAGTTTAGAGTAGACTCTACAATTATCTCGCATATTCCATCTTGGCCTTTGTCTGAACCGCATGTGGAGCAGCCGGTGGAAAAAATATGGTACATAAATCTTTCTAACCTGAAGGAATATAGCAACGCATCCTATGACGTTCAACTAATAGACTATTTATGGAGTAACATTTCTTTGGAAGATAATTATATCGACACCATGGACAGCATTTGGACGGTTCTTCAGCGAGATCTGTCTGCCGCTATCGAGAATGGCGATTTGGAGCATATCAATGATGACAAATACAATCCGTATAAATAATAAAAACGCAAAGAGGGCGACCGAGAGGCCGTCCTCTTTGTTGCTTACTGGATCTCCTGTGCGGCGAGGGACCAGAGATAAGACTTCATGGTCTTTTTGCCGCCGGGTTGGTCCTTCTGCGCACGGAAAGCTTGCTGGTCGGCACTAATGTGCGTCAGGTCCTGACGGCGATTGTTGACCCATTGCGCACGCTGCTTGAACACAGAACGGAGATTCTGCTCGTCAGCAGTCAACGGAGTGGAACGACACCGCCTCTTTCGCCATCTTCTTCATCTGCTCCACCAGCGTCACCATGCGTCGAAAATCAAACAGCGCGGCAAACAGCTGCATCTCATATTCTTTCTGCGCACGCGGCAGCGAGCGGCAGACCGCATCCAGTTCGGGCTGGTTCTGCGTATATCCCACCACATTCGGATCGTTGCTCAGCGCCACGTGCCGCAGCGGAGAGGACAGCACTATAGATGTATTGGAAGAAAGGTTCTCTTGTAGATAATTGCATAAAAATAGGCGGTATGCCGCCATGAACTGAGTTGTTTGAATCATAAATTATGATTCTTTTTTTTGAGTAAGTATTGATATTTAGTCATGAGAAGATAGATTGCACAGCACAAAAAAACCGGCCCACTGTTATGTGAGTCGGTTTAGGTCTTTCTAAGTTAGTTGTTATTTATCTCTTAGTACTGATGCGATTTCATCTATTTGTTGTGCTTCTTCCGTCGTCATAGTATATTCTATTTATCTACTGCTCCGCCTGTTTGGTTCGAATTGAATTCGAACGGAATAAACGGAGTTATAATTCTTTACATATTTCCTCCGCCATTTTATTCATTTCTATGCACTCAGCGCGTTTCACATGTTTTTTACCTGCGTCATACTCCCACGGACTCAATATTAGCACCTGCTTCCGTGCGACTGCATCAAAGAGGCAATCTTGCGGCTTGTAATAATCCCAGAATCCATTATCCGCGATATAGATGAAAGGCAAACCTTCTTTTAGCAGCACCTCCATCACCATTTTCTCGTACTCCGATATGAACGGTGAGACCATCACGGCTCCCTTGCGAGCCGCCAGCACGCAGCTATTCATGTAGTCGCGCAAGCGCTTATCATCGCCATGTATCGCTTCCTCTACCATCGTCCTGCGCACATGCACCGGCATATACCGCGCCCGTTGCAACAACTCCGCATAGCCAACACCCTTATATGTTCGCCCCGATATCTCTATATTATCCTGCACCCAAAACAACTCTGGCATAAGGCGCTTAGTAGCGAGCCGCTCCGGATTCATCTGTACATACCGTATCATTGTCTGCAACTGTCCTCGCCGAGACATCGGGCGGATAAAGGGAAGTTCCGTAAAGATGGGTGATGGGTAGGCGTTATCTCTATCTGTTCCGTCTCCGTCCATTTCGTCCGGATTGAATTCGGACATCTCTATCGTATAAGCGCGACCTATTTTCTTGACTCCTTGCCATAGTCCGCGGATGACGGTTTTGATACTTTTATTCAGTGGTTTGGTAACGTAGTATATGACGTGGAGATGGTCAGGCATCAAGCAATGTTGGATAACGCGTATTTCCGGATAGTAATGGTTGATACGCAGAGCTTCTTCTGTTACCTCATCACCAAACTTTGTTCGCTGCACCCACGCTTTCGCCGGATCATTATCGGGAATGACTAACTCCCCGAACAATGGCTCACGCGATGGTATGGTTAACGTCACATGATAGATGCCTATTCCATACCATGCCCGTCCTGTTTGCCATTGCCATTGTTCGTTATCCATGATGTCTATCTCTTTTATTTTCTCCGTCCATTCCGTCCGGATTAGATCCGGACAATTATGTGTGAAAGTAGTGGATTTATTTCTGCGACGAAGTAGATATGTTTGACGGTTCCTTCCTTGAAGGTTACAGCCCAGTCAGGTGCATAGTTGCCGACGGTGTCGGTATCTGGAAGCACCGGGGCAGTATGTTTCGGGATCTTGGTGTTCTTTCTTGTTATGGCGCGCTCTTGCCCGTTTGGTAAAATAGGGCATAATAGCGACTGCGATTGCCGCGCCTTAGAATCCTCCTATTACTCCGTTTGCTGCCATAATTATCGGTTGCATAATTTACATAGCAGGCGCCAGAGTTGTTCGTCTAGCCAACGCGACAAAGACATTTTGTATGTCGCTTTAATCTTAGTGTCCGGAAATTGTTCCCGGTTCTGTTGCTTTTCTGTTCCCCAATAAGCATCCGTTCCGCAGAGAGCGTAACATTCAAACTGTTGCGTCAAACTATCCCGATTGCAGTCAAACGAACTAGTGTGAGTGTAGGAGTTATATACATCACCTTCAAAATGCTGATAATCTACATTTTCCTGCTCAATGTTGCAATCATCGTCTATTATCCACACTTTCTTTGTCTGTTTGTCTATCAAAAGATAGGCACTGTAATAATTCTGACTACCGACGACTTTGATAGCATTCTTTTTATCACTTTTATTGCAGTAGTAATCAGAATGCGACCACGCCCAAACGCCGAATTTGCCTATTTCCGGTCCCCATCGATCGTATCTGGTGACGTTAATATCTTCGTAGGTGTAATCCACGCGATTGATGCAAGACGATAATAGGCACGTTGCTGCCATTATGAAACATAATATGTAAGGGGCCTTTTTCATTGGCGGAGTTATTAATTGTGTTTGAGCCCACAAAGTTAATGCTTTTTTTTTGAATTGTGCAAATAAAATTTATTTTAACTTTCCATTTGCAGGATTTTGCGAACGTAGCTTCGAGAGATCCCTTTAGGGGAGTTCACAATAAGTCTGTCAGAAAAGTGAACTAACATTCGGATTCTAATCATTATAGGTATACAGAGAGTTTAACCGTATCGGATGTGCACTTGCTGAAATGCACTTTCTCTATACTATTGTCTTCCATATACTGCACCTCTATTGTACCGTTGTCAAAGTCGCATGTCTCATATCGCATATTAAAACCATCTTGATCAGTATTATACGCATCTGTTTTGTATATAGTAGCGTGTTCCTTGTCATATATTATACTAATATTGAATCCGGCAATCAGATA
>JAEEHO010000304.1 GCA_016280845.1 Paludibacteraceae bacterium
GCATTGCTCCTTCGTTCAAATAAACAATCTACATGAGTAAACAACAAAAACATTGTTAAGCAATTTATAGAAGTACCCTATAACAAATGAAATTATGCAATCACAAATAACTAAATTACCTAAGGCCGTTTTCTTTGATCAAGACGGCGTATTGTTCGACTCCATGCCTTTCCATGCCGATGCGTGGGTTAAGGCGATGGGCAAATATAACCTACCTTACACGGCGCTAGACGTATATCGCAACGAAGGGCGTACCGGTTCAGGTGTAATACGCGAACTATACCAACGTGTATACGGTAAAGATATATCGCAAGAGATTATCGATGATATCTACGCCTACAAGTCCAATCAATTTATAGAATTGACGGGAGGTAAATTACCGAACCTCATCCTAGATATACGCAACGTGCTGTCCTATTTAAAAAGCCAGGGCGTAGATTGTTGGGTGGTTACAGGTTCCGGTCAACGCAACCTGATAAACAATCTGAATAACACCTTTGAGGGAATCTTCACGGGTATCATTTCTGCTTTTGATGTCACACATGGCAAGCCGCATCCAGAGCCGTATCTGAAAGCATGGGAACGTTGTGGCTTTCCCAAAGAGGAGTGTGCAGTAGTTGAGAATGCACCGCTAGGTATACAGGCAGCAAAAGCGGCAGGTCTATTCTGTTTCGCCGTCAATACCGGTATTTTACCCGATTCCGATCTGATAGAAGCAGGTGCTGACATGGTTCTGCCTTCTATGGCTGCTTTGTTGGAGTATTTACAATCAGTAACGAGCAATCAGTAAAATTCTGTGCCCGAACTGCTTTTGCATTTCATATGGGAACATTGTTTGTGGGCAGGTCTGCCACAAACAACAACCGACGGACGACCGATTGATATTCTCTCTGTCGGCGAGCACAATCATGATGCAGGGCCAGACTATAGCCACGCACGAATACGTATTGGAGCGCAAGAATGGGTGGGCAATGTTGAGATACATGTCAATTCTTCCGATTGGTTTCGCCATCGTCATCATCTTGACCGCGCGTACGACAATGTCATTTTGCATGTTGTCAGTCGGGCAGACAAACAAGTATTTAATTCCAATGGTCAAATCATCGTGCAATGCGAGTTGCAATACCCGCATGAGCAAGACTACCTAACTCGTCTGTTTACCGAGGCACAACAAATGGACAGTGCCCGCGAACGAATCCATTGCGCACACCAACTGCTGCACGATCCACAAATGATTTCTAACGGTTGGCGCAAAGCATTGCTATATAAACGATTGGAATGTAAACGTTCGTCTATCGAACGCTTGTTGGAGATAACTAACGGCAGTTGGGAACACGCATTCTATATCTCTCTAGCTCGCAATTTCGGTTTCCATACCAATAGCCAACCATTCGAACAACTTGCAATTTGCACACCACTCTCTTATTTGCAGAAGCACCGCAATAGTCTTTTTCAACTGACATCTATTCTATTGGGGCAAGCGGGACTAATCAACAACGATGAAACTATGGCAAAGGAGTACGCATTTCTGCGAACTAAATTCAGTTTGTCTCCATTGGACGGAAGTCAGTGGAAACATGCGCGAATGAGGCCGCAGAACAGTCCAGAACTACGTATTCGCCAATTCGCCGCCTTGCTATGGCAATCGGAATTTCTCTTTAGCCGTCTCATGAGTACTGCTGACCTGAATGCGTTAGCAGAACTATTTGTTATACATACAGATCAATGTCCGCAGATGGGACGTGGTTCAATCGATATATTGCTGGTTAATACCGTCCTTCCCTATCAGTATGCCTACGCGATTCATCATAACAACAAAATTCAAGCTGAAGCGTCTGCAATGCTCATGGAGCATATTGCGCCTGAAGATAATACGATCATTCGTCAATGGCGTCAATTAGGACAGGACATCCGTTCTGCGGCTGACACGCAAGCCTTGCTACATCTCTATCAGCATTATTGCCAACCGCACGGATGCCTAAACTGCGAAGTAGGCTATCAAATCTTCATCGACAAACAACTGAAGTTGTTCTAATCTGTCGTTGCAGTGTAATTCACTAACGAATAAAACTAGTTCGTTGGCGTGATTCGGGTGTCGGGCGGTCACTCGATTTCATGCCACGAAGCATCCATGCCATATTACGCGCCAGCGTACGCATGGTTTGCAGTCCTTCCAGATCTTGCTCCGCCTCACCCGGCGCCGCGCCATGTACGCTGTTCCAATAGTGCGACGGGACAACCGGCATGTTGTTGATAGTGAAGTACTTATTCAGTCGATCGAACGTGCTGCCTGCTCCGCCACGACGACAAACAGCCACTGCAGCCGCCGGCTTGTATGCCATCAGTGATGCCGCGCTGTAGAAAAGACGATCGAGCAGTGCGCACAGACTGCCGTTAGCTCCGCCATAATAGACAGGAGAACCGACAATCAGTCCGTCGATACCCTCTTGCAGAATGGCAAAGATGTTGTCATACAACGGGTCGGAAAAAACACAACGCCCTTTCTTGGTACATGCAGTACAGGCGATACAACCGCGCACAGGCTGATTGCCAATAGCCACCGTTACAGTCTCAATGCCCTCTGCCTCCAGCGTGCGGGCAACTTCGTTGAGTGCGATAGCAGTATTGCCGTTATGGCGCGGACTGCCGTTGATCAGTAGGACCTTCATGTTATTTACGATTTAATCATTTACTATTTACCATTTAATCAATCCAAGGATAGTGTTGATGTAGTTGCTTGGTCTTTTCTTCCACATGGTGAAGGAAGTGTTGCGCCTCCGGCGTGTCAGGATGAAGCAACGTGTGGTGGCGGTCCAACCAAAGGCTATGTAGTTCCAACAATTCCTTGCGCGTTTCTGCCGAGAAATAAGTCTCTGCGAAACGTTGCCATATACACTCTACCGCCATAGTGGACGGATGGACTAAATCGTCGGCATAGAAACGATAATCACGCAACTCATCAAGAAGTATCTCGTAGGAAGGGAAATAGGATGAAGAATCAGACAAAAGTCGATCAACAGCAAGCAAGAGTATAGCCTTACTCAACTGGTTCTCGTGCAAACCATCTTTGATATGGCGAATAGGCGAGACAGTAAAAACCCAACGCTTGTCTTTGTATTGCTTTAAAATAGGTTTCCATGCCGCAAGAATCTCCTCAACCGACAAACGACGACGAGTGAAAAGGTCCGCGGGCATTTTGTGGCAGTTAGCCACTATACATTTACCATTAGACCATTTACAATTTACCATTTGTTCATATACCCACGCGGTGCCGAAAGTAACAATGATAGTATCGGCCTCACGTAAGGCAGTCTGCATCGTATCGATGGACTGTTGCACCGCGCGCTCTGTATCTTCGCGTGTAGCAAAAGAGAACGAACCATGGTGACTCATTGCGTGCCATAAACCTCCGTATTCGACGAGTTCCGGCATTTCGGTCATTTGCAACGCTTGGGCGATAGAGAGTGGATTATAGAGCGTGCCGAAAGGATTTGACGTAACGCGCAGATAATGTTCGTCCATCTTACGGCCTATTTCATCCGAAAAGCATGAACCAAGCAACAACCAGCGAGCGTCTATCGGCGCTTGCCACTCACTTGATTTAATATCAACAGTCGTTTGAAGTTTCATTTATTCATAGTGCATTACTTTTGCCGGACTGATCTTGGTGATAATCAGCGAAGGCAAAAGCAGAATTAGCAATGATATCAAGATGGTGACAACATTTAGCAAAACAAGCCATCCCCATGGGAATGCAATAGGCACATA
>JAEEHO010000305.1 GCA_016280845.1 Paludibacteraceae bacterium
AAATCGTAAATCATTAAATCGTAAATAGTTTCATGGCTCAAAAACCAAGTATACCCAAGGGCACGCGTGACTTCGGACAAATAGAAATGGCGCGCCGCAATTATATTTTCGACACTATCAAAAGTGTTTTCTCGTTGTATGGCTTCCAGCAGATCGAGACTCCGGCGATGGAGAACCTCAGTACGCTGATGGGCAAATACGGCGAGGAAGGTGACAAACTGCTATTCCGTATCCAGAACAGCGGCGAGAAAGCCGCATTGGCGCCGGAGAAGGGTCTGCGCTATGATCTGACCGTTCCTTTTGCGCGCTACGTGGTGCAGCACCGCGAGGAAATCAGTTTCCCCTTCAAGCGTTTTCAGATACAACCCGTATGGCGTGCCGATCGGCCGCAGAAAGGCCGTTACCGCGAGTTCTACCAGTGCGATGTGGACGTGATCGGCAGCGACAGTCTGCTCGGCGAACTCGAGTTGGTGCAGATAGTGGAAGAGGTTTACCGCCGTCTGGGTATCCGCGTGTGCCTGCATATCAACAACCGCAAGATCCTTGCCGGTATTGCTGAGGTCATCGGCGCACCGGATAAGATGATAGATATCACCGTGGCCATCGACAAACTCGATAAGATCGGTGTGGATGCCGTCAACGCCGAACTCGTTGAGCGCGGCTTGTCGGACGATGCAGTCAAGGCGCTGCAACCTATTCTCAATCTCAGCGGTTCCACCCAAGACAAACTCGCAGCCCTGCGCGGCATCCTCGCTAATAGCGAAATCGGCCTGAAAGGTGTTGAGGAACTGGAGACTCTGTTCGGACTGATTGAGAATGTCGGAGTGACGCTGAATATTGAGTTAGACCTGTGCCTGGCTCGCGGATTGAACTACTATACCGGTGCTATCTTTGAGGTGAAGGCGCTGGATGCGCAGATAGGTTCCATCACCGGTGGCGGACGCTACGACAACCTGACTGGTATTTTCGGAATGCCGGATGTGTCGGGCGTAGGTATATCGTTCGGCGCAGACCGTATCTACGATGTGCTCACCGAACTCAATCTGTTCCCTGCAGCATTGCAATCGTCCACACAAGTGCTGTTCACGACTTTCGGTCAGGACGAACTGCATTACGCGTTGCGTTGGGCCAAGGCTCTCCGCGCCGAGGGTATAGCCGTAGAGGTTTATCCCGAACCGACCAAGATGAAGAAGCAGATGGGCTATGCCGATGCCAAGCAGATTCCGTTCGTGGCTATCGTTGGCGGCGATGAGATGGCACAGAACAAGGTCATGCTCAAGAACATGGCTTCCGGCGAGCAGCAACTTGTCTCGCTCGACGAACTCATCCGAACCATGAAGGCTTGACAATAATCTATATTCTAAAAATAAAAAACAACAATGAGAAAACTATTACTTGAAACGCGAGTGGCGTTTTAAGAAGTACCGTTTTTTATATTAAATGTTCAAGAATTATCAATTTAAGCGTTCTTATCGCTTCCGTCGGTTCTGCCACAAAGCGTACGCGGCCTTTTGCTCTATCCATCGTGAGGTGACAATAGGTCGTGTGGCGGGCTATATGACCGATTTGGAGATGCTCAAGCATGGCAAGAGCGTGGCTGTCTCGGCTGCGTTGCTCTTTGCTGCTGTAGGACTCATGGAAGCGGATGACGGAGTTCCGTTGGACTCCACGCTTGATCAAAGCCGGCAACTTAGTCTTCAGGAGGTGCTGGTTGTTTCTCACAAAGCTGAAGTTCATTCGGACGCGTACCGACTGATTACGCAACTCTCCCACAACGAGATAGCCGTTTTGCCAATCCGATCAGTAGCAGATATTCTCCGGTATCTGCCGGGTGTAGATGTGCGTTCTCGTGGTGTCTGTGGCGGGCAAACCGATATCAGTATGCGCGGCGGAACGTTCGACCAAGTGCTGGTCATGCTTAACGGCGTGGCACTCAACGATGCGCAGACCGGGCACTATACACTCAATTTGCCTGTTTCGAAGGAACTGATTGAACGTGTCGAGGTGCTGCAAGGCACATCAGCCGGTCTGTTCGGAGCTTTTTCCGGGGCGGTGAATATCGTCACAAAAACGAAAGTGGAGAGTCGAAAGACCGCTGTCGCTCAGAGCCTCTTGGAAAAGGATATTGTGTTGCGGTTGACGGCGGGTATGAACGGACTGGTCAATCCCGAAGTGGCGGCATCCTTTCGAACAGGGGGAACGCAGGTTAACCTCTCTGCCGATTACAATCGTGCGGAGGGATATTACGCACCTTCCCCCACCGACAAAGAGGCCAAAGCCTTGTTTAACAGCGATTTTCAGCAGGCGAATATCTATACCCAAGTGCGTTGGCGAGGCCTGGATGTACAGGCAGGGGCGCAATGGAAAGATGCCGGTTTGGGTATGGGCTATGGCTTCGGTTCGCAAGACCAGTTCGATGCAACGCGTACTGCCTTCGCGTCCGCTCGCTATGAATATCGGTGGGAAGCATGGCGTTTGGAGGCACAGGCTGCCTATCGCGCCAACTATGACCGCTATGAGTGGCATCGCGGGCAACGTATGTACGGCAATTTCCATTTCTCGCAAACAGCTACGGCGATGCTCTCTGCTCATTACGCATCGCGTATAGGAACGACGTCCGTCGGAGTAGGGCTACGCAACGAGAATATCCATTCGACCAACCTTGGCGATACGATTCGCCCGGACGGTCAAGTGCCTAATGTGGATGGTTTCGATCTGTCCGATGTGCGTGTGCTCGATTTGGTTCGTGGAGCCAACCGTTTGCATCTCCACTACTATGCCCAACAGACCTTCTATTATGCCGGTCTGTCTGCTTCGTTGGGAGTGAACGGCATGTATAACACGCAGTTTGGTTATCATATGGGCGGAGGTGCCAATATAGGCTATGAGTTCGTTCGTAACAACCATGTATATGTCAACGCCAACCGATCGCTACGAATACCGACTTTCACCGATCTCTATTACGATGCGGGCAACCAACTTGGCAACCGTGAACTGAAGCCCGAAGAGGCTTGGCTCTTGTCTGTTGGCGCTAAAGGCGAATGGCTGATAGCGAACGGCAAAGGAGGAAGACTGTCTTATGCGCTGGACGGCTATTACCGATGGGGTAGGAATATTATCGATTGGGTCTATGTAGCCGAAGATGCCAAACGACCTTATCATGCTGCTAATCAGCAGCAAGTGAATGCGGCCGGAGTGGAACTGTCCGTTGCTTACCGCCTCAATCAGTGGTTGCGCTGCGTGTCTGTCGATTACGCATATACGTATTTGGATCTGGATCTTCGTGAGACGGGTTCGCGCTATCTGGACTACCTCAGTCATAAACTGACTTTGCATCTGGAGCATGGTATATACAAGGGTTTCGGAGCAGCATGGACAGCCCGTTTTCAGAAACGCGAGGGTCAGTATAACGATGCAGAAGGCAAAGTGCAG
>JAEEHO010000306.1 GCA_016280845.1 Paludibacteraceae bacterium
TATCGAACTGTCTCCGAGTGTTTCCGAAGGTGTTCGTTGGGACAACAGCGATCCGTTCCACGCTATTCTCTACTATCCGATAGAGATGTCCTCTACGCTCTCGCGTGCAGGTATGACTTATAAGGAGTGGATCAATGTATCGGACCGTTTCAAGACGCTCGACTCGATTGACATAGCCGGTGTGAGCCGCATGAAGTGGACATCGGACGGTCAAGGAACACCGCGTGGCTTCGCATGGGGCAACGATACTCTGGTAACCAAGAACAACGACTTCATCGAGATAGGTGCGCGCGCGCTGAACAAGACCTTCCAGATCAACGTGGATGAGAAATATGTGATGCGACGCCTCTTTGTCATGCACACCGACTTCATCAATTCCGATGCAGCACGTGCATTGCAGGCAAATACCAATACCGATTCCATCTCACTGATGTACAAACAGTTGGGTTCGTGCTTCCTCAATCCGTTCCACCGACTCGGTGACGCCTTTGACTATATCATCGCGGCTCGAAAAGCCAATCCGGCTAAGTACCGCAATGCACGATTCGAAGTGTTCGTGGAGCAGGGAACCTATTACCCGTACCACAATGCGTACGGCGAGCAAGACCAAGTGCGTAACAATACCTTCCTCATCCCGGAGGCTACCTCTGTCATCGGTGGTGTCAACTCGCAAATGGAGGGACACAGTTACGGCCAGGCCGGATACGTGGACGCATTTAACTTCTACTCTATCGGTGATGGCAACGACGTGCCTATCCCGGGAACAAGTTACAGCATCAATTTCGCTTTGTCAGATAGTATCGTTCTGCGTGACGATCGCCATCGCCGAATGCAGGATAACAACCTCAACTCCGTGATTGAACCTTGGGAGTTGGAGCGCCAGACCATTCTATCTGGTAATGCCGTAGCCGGCGAGGATTATACGCACGTTTATCACGTGATAACTATCCACGCTGACTCTACCAAACTCGGACCGCAACCGTATAAATATAAGGCACAGAATACTCCTGAGGGTATGGCCGGCGGAGGCGGATTCTTTACGGATCGGATTACTGACCCGAGCGAATACGGTGACGAGTGTTCGTTATCTCTCCAGGCGCGTGCTATTGAGTTGGATGGTCTTCAGATCACCGGTGGATATGCCAACCACTTGGATGGTCTGGATACGGTTAACCACCACTATCAGACCAAGACTTATTTCCGCGGTGGAGGTATCCTCGTGGACGGCAACTGGACTGAGTCCTTCGATGACGAGAACGATACGGAAGTACCCTATGTAACCACTCCGGCCAACTACAATATCGCTCTCCGAATAGAGAACTGCTTCTTCATCAATAACATGGCTGCTAACGGTGGCGCTATCTATACGAATGGTAGTCTCTTTATTTACAAGTCGCACTTCACCCAGAATTATTCTCAGGGCCCGATGACTAAGCTGGACCAGAAGTTCATTCCTTGGTCTGCCGGCGGATGTATTGCGGCTAATGCCTTCTGCGGCGTATCCAACACTTTGTTTGCCAACAATGAAGCACGCCGCGGTCTGTATCCTATCACGCTGTCCGGAGCAGAAAACATACCGGACGCAGATGCCCGTCAGGGATTCGGAGGAGGTATATGCGCCGCCAGAACAGCCACTATGCGCGTTCTCAACTGTCACTTCATGAAGAACAAGGGTGTGGCTTATTCGGCTATTTACAACTTCTTGGCCAACAACAACTACAGCACATCAGACTCCATGCAGTTTGCCTTCAACACCATCTTCTGGGGCAATGAGGTATTCGAAGTGGACAATCTGGATGACATAGAGTACAAAGAGCCTCCTACAACGGCTGCTAAGAACGCATATCTGGCCAAATACAAAGCATCGCGTGCAGGTGTATTCCACTACGACGGCGATGTATGGGATAGATACGAAAAACTCTTCCATGAGTATGACAGTCTATACAATTATTGGTCGGCTTTGAGAAGACCGTTTGAGACACCGGTGGTGGACAAATTGCGCGAATTGCGTCAAGTAGGCGACAGCATGGAGGGACTCTATTTCTGCTCCTATCGTAAGACTTACGGCCCATCCGGTATGCGTCCAAACAAGGAAGGATACCTCATGACAGCTGATGAGTTTGAACGCTACACTGATTCGCGTCAGTTCGGTCTGCCACTCAAGATCGATTCGAAGACCAATGATTGGACAGAGAACTTCGATACGCTTTTCACCTATCTGCACGGCAACAACAACGTGCTCATCAATCGTGTCAATTCTACGCCCGATGGTCCTAACTTCAAGCAGCCATCGTACGTAGCCGGTATAGACGGATACATGCAGAATGCCGACTGGCTCTGCGCCCGTATGAATATCACCACCGACCAGGGTTGGGGTCATCTCAAGCAACGGGTAGAACAACACATATCTTACTATATCACTAAATACACCGGCTCGATGCAGTTTGCTACCCAACAGGAGGCGCTGGATTACGCTATCGCGCACAAACCTGATACGGTAGCAGAAGTAACCGTACAAGACGTTTATCCGATCAAGGGTCTGCCTTCCGCTACCTTCAATGGAGTGGAACAACCGGAGCATCAGCCTATGTACAACTATTTTGCTACCCGATACGGACAATTCCGCACTCAGGACAACCAGCCTTCGCCGCTGGGTGAACAGCACTATATGACTTTCACTCGCAACTCCAACGAGGGTGAGACAGGAGGTATCATGCACCGTATATCCAAGAACCCGCGTCCGCAAACCGAGGATGTCTATATCGACTTGGGTATATACGAATACCAGTATGTTCAACTGGATATAGATGGTCAGGAGATTGATACCATGTGGGTCTCCACCAAGGCCAAGAGCAGTAACGTCAACGAGCAGAATGGTCTGAGTTGGGAGACACCGACCACCGACCTGCAGTGGGCTATCGATATGCTCATGTCGTCACACAACAACCACGACAAGTATATCTGCCTCATCGGCGACACGGCACAACATTTCTCGCCAAACAATGTGTTCGATAACCGACGCACATTCATCATTTCTACTAGTTCGATGGTACCATTGATGCCGGACAGCACGCTGGCTGACCAGGATTACTACGTCAAGAGTCTCAACTTCCTCGGCGGCTACTCCTACGATGTCAAAGAACGCGACCCGATGGCCAATCCGACGGTTATAGAGATGCCGAACATAGGCAATACCAACCAGCTCAACCAGCTCTTCATCATCGAGGATATGACACGCAAGTTGGTACAGGTGAACTGGCAAGGCGAATATATCACCCGCGACACGATAGCCATACCTATCACTTTCGATGGTATTACCTTTATCAACCCCTATTCGACCAAGGATGTCAATAGTAACGCGGAAGACTACGGAGGTGTAACCAGTCAAAAGGGTGGCGCGGCTATCTATTATCGTTGGCAACGTCAGTACGAGAATATCGGCGGTATGTATACGCCTAACTTCAACATGACGCTATGTCCGGACACCATACACATCGGAGACTCGGTAGTGACCAAGCCCAAACTGACTATCGCCAACTGTATCTTCATGGACAACGGCGAACGCACATCTACTGTAGGCACTCGTTCTCCGGCCGTACGTATCGACCACGGAGGCGGTTCGACACTGATAGTCAACTCGCTCTTCCATTCCAATGCCGGTGACCCGATCTTTGCGAGACGTCACGATATGGTGGTCGGAGAGAACAACCTGGCCGCTGTGCCCAACGATGTGGTGATCGTCAATTCGACTTTCGCGCTCAACGGAGGACATATCACACTCGAATCGGACAACAACGAGTTGCACAACTCACTCATCTGGCTCGATGACTTGGCAGAAGATACACTGACGCAATTGGAATTCCACAACGACAAGTGGGATCGAGCAGTCAACAAAGACCGTGTCGGTATAGCCGGACGCGTGACTAACAATGCAATATGGGGTTGCTTCCAAAGCGGCGATGATACGTATCATAACGATCCGTTGTCAACCGACAACAACGATGTCTTTGAGGGTCCGTATTTCGCTTCTCCGGATACCGGTGCCACAACGGCCGAGCAACGACGCGCCCGCAGTTTCCGCCTCAACCCGAGTGCACGCACTATCAATATGGCCGACACTGCGATCTATCGTCTGCGCACGTTGTTCCGTTCGCCGCAAACAGACTACGACCTGGCATCCACCACCCGCGTTCATGGCCCGGGAATGGAACGTGGCGCTTATGAGTGTACAGCGGCCCTACAACGCGTGCTCTACGTCCAGCCTAACATGCCTGCCGCTATGGCCGGTGATGGCTCTTCGTGGGAATCGCCGCTCGGACAAGGACAACTGCAGAAAGCACTGGACGCAGCCGCCGTCTATACCTATCTAAACAAAACGATGGACAACGAGACACGCAAGGCTTACGTCTTCGTCAAGGGTTCGTACGATTCCAATGACAAAAACGACCTCATAGCGCACGATGGTGTCAATATGTACGGTTCGCTGCCGAGCAACTTCTCCGACACCGTTTGGATGAATCCGGACTCTACGGCCTATACCAACGGCGAATGTTTGCGCTATGTCAACTACGTACGCTCTGTCGCAACGGGTGTTGCTTCGCCGGACGCTACGCCGACACGTATCAACTCGCTCAACGTCAGTGGCGCCGATTACGAGATAGGATTCGTCATGGACGGCTTTGTCTTCAACAACGCCGGAGACACCCTGCACACATCGCCGCTCGTGCTCAATAACAACCATACAACGGTGCGCAACTGCCTCTTCACCGACAACATAGTGGAGGGTGCGCCTGTGGCAGACATACAACGTGGATTGCTCTACAACTCGCTTTTCTACAATGACTCGGCATCCACAATCGTCCGTGTAGGCGCAAACGGTCTGTTGCTCAATAACACCATCGTGGCTCCGACAGACATGCAACCACTCGACTTGACATCTGCATCGGCTGACGCAGTGCAGAACAATATCGCCGTAGCCGGAACAGCCACCTGCTTCGCTCCGTATATGACGCAAAACAATGCGTACACGCTGCCTGCTTATCTGACGCAACGCCCGGCACTCGGTTATCAGTTGCACGAACATAGTTCGCAGATCAACAGCGGTGTGGACGACAGCACTCTGCCTGCTGTCTTCGCTCCCTACAGGGCCGACAGCATCATCGCCTTCTGGCGCGACCGAGATATACTCGGCAACCCGCGTCGTATAGGCGGCACGGTGGACAACGGAGCCTTCGAGACTTGGCGTGTTGAGCCTAACACTAACGTGGCGCTCACATCGCTCACCAACAGCATCAGCCTGGAAACGGAGATCAAGACCTCTCCTTATCCGGTTCTCCGTTCGGCCTTCACTACGCACTATGGTGGTAATGCCTACCCACACCGCGGCTCTGTCGTCTACCTCATGGATAGCAGTGCTATGACGATGGGTTATGAGAACCAGGATTTCCGCGATATCTATTTCCGTCCGGGATTCATGCTCCTCAAACCGGGTGCTTCGTTCTATGGCAACGGCAACAACGTCCAGATGAACTACCTGGCCGCAGAGAAACGCTTCATCAACCAGCGCTACTCAATGACGGCCTTCCCGTATGACTATTACGTTAACGACGTCATATCCACCACGTATAACAATGCAACGGACGCTCTGACACAAAACCTGTCGGCTGTTCCGTTCCAGACCTATCAGTACAGCGGTGCGGCTCGTTCGGCTAAGGACTATGCCTTCCAAACCAACGAATCGCCTGTATGGCTGCGCGTGGATACCGCCCGTCGTTCGGCTACTGAGGGTTACCTCATGGACTTCGGCGCTGCTAACGATACCGTGCTGCGATTCACTGCCTACGCGCCTGTCTTGGGACAATACGCCTATACCGAAGATGATGAAGACAAGACCGTCACGCTCACCCAATACGACAACCGCACTCCGGGTACAGGCGAAGGACTCAACTTCACCCGCCAGGAAGATATGGGATGGAACATGAAGGGGCTGCCGTGGCTCGTATCTGGCTATCGCACTGATACCATACTCGAAGGCGAGACGTATCTACGCCAGATGTACATACCGCACGTCTATTATCAGATGGACCAGACCGGCAACGGACTCTCCGCAGGAGATCAGATGCAGACACTGCGCTCGTGGGATAGAGGTTCTACCATGTCGATGGGTAACGCCTTCTTCGCACAGACAGCAACACAAAAGGACAAAGAGCAGTTGATCTTCCACCTGCCTTACTTCGGCCGAAATGAGAAAGTCGGACGCCCGCTGCTGCTCCTCGCTCCGCGTCCTGCACCTAACCATAAACCGGCACAGGTTACGCAGACCTTGCGCAGAGGTTACGCGCCTTCGGCTGACATGCTAACCGTCATTCCGGATCCCGATGCCGACAAGAATATCAAGTACAGCTACGGACGAGACGGTATCAAGTGGTTCACCAACGATAGCGTGGCACAAGTCTATATGCTGGACAGCAAGCGCCTGTCGCGTATCTCACTCCTGGGCGCTGCACCTGTAGAGACAGACATACCGCTCGGCGTCAAGATACCGTGCGACTACACATATACTTTCTCGCTGCCCGAGAAGAGCGCTTTCGCAGCATTCGGATACGTTTGGCTCATCGACAACTGGGAGAACCGCACTATCAACCTCTTGGAACAAGACTATGAGACCGAGATTGCCGCTGGCGAGAACAACACGCGATTCCTCCTCCGCATCGGTGGTTATCCGCTGGATGACGAAAAAGGCAAACGTAAGTACGTTGTCTTCACCTACCAGCAGCAACTCTTCGTTCGCGGATTGGTTGCCGGCGACCGTATTGACATCTACACGCCGTCCGGACAAAAGGTTTATTCCACTACGGCCACTGCCCCCGAATGGCAAATGCCGCTGACCTATCAGTCCGGCTATATCGTCAAGGTCAACAATCGCGCCTACAAGGTGCTGAATATGTGATAATATCAAAAAGCATCGCTTCTGCGGTGCTTTTTGATATTCTTTTCTATTGTCTTTCTAGTTTGGGCGTTAGCGGTGTTTCACTATCTACATTCACTCATTTAATAGTACAGTTTGCAAAAAGACAATAAATTTGGTCATGTCCGTAAAAAGTAGTACTTTTGTGCCCGTTTTTCGTAACGAATATATACTAACAAACAATGGAACATAAATTTTCTCTCAAAGATGTTTTTGCGCCGAAGTTGTTTCAGACCCTGAAACACTACACCCGCGCACAATTCGCGCAAGATGCACTCGCAGGTATCATCGTTGGTATAGTGGCTATTCCGTTGGCCATTGCTTTTGGTATCTCGTCTGGCGTAGGACCGACTGAAGGTCTGGTGACGGCTATTATTGCCGGTTTCATCATCTCTATGTTTGGCGGCAGCAAGGTGCAGATTGGTGGTCCTACGGGCGCTTTCATCGTTATTATCTACGGCATCATCCAGCAGTACGGTCTGACAGGTCTGACCATTGCTACAATCATGGCTGGTGTGCTGCTCATTCTGATGGGTTTGGCACGACTGGGAACAGTCATCAAGTTTGTTCCTTATCCCGTGATTGTCGGCTTCACCGCAGGTATTGCCGTTACTATCTTCTCCACTCAGATGAACGATTTCTTCGGTCTCGGTTTGACCAACGTGCCGGCTAACTTCATCGACAAGTGGATTTTCTATTTCCACCATTTCAGCATCAACTGGTGGGCTTTCGGCATCGGTCTGTTCTCGTTGCTGATATGTATCTTGATGCCTTTTGTAACCAAACGCATACCTGGCTCACTGGCAGCCATCATCTTTGCTACACTGGCTGTATGGTTGCTCAAGACATGGGCACCTGAGTCATGGGGATTGGCTTCGTTGCAGACCATCGGCGATCTGTACGCTTTGCCGCACGGCATTCCGGCACCGCATTTGCCTACCATGGATTTAGCGGAAGGTGAGTCGTTCTTCACGATGGTGCAGAAGTTGTTCCCTTCAGCATTCACTATTGCTATGTTGGGTGCTATCGAGTCGCTGCTTTCGGCCATGGTGGCTGACGGTGTCATCGGTGACAAGCACAATTCCAATACCGAACTGATCGCCCAAGGTATGGCTAACGTGGTAGTGCCTTTCTTTGGCGGTATCCCCGCTACGGGCGCCATTGCGCGTACGATGACCAATATCAACAACGGCGGACGCACGCCTGTTGCCGGCATCATCCACGCCATCGTACTGTTGCTCGTGCTGCTCTTCCTGGGTAGTCTGGTCGGCATGATTCCTATGGCATGCTTGGCTGCCGTGCTCATCATGGTCAGCTATTCGATGTCCGGTTGGAAAACCATTTACGGCTTGATCAAGCACCCGAACCGCGATTTGTGGGTACTGCTGATCACCTTCTTCCTCACCGTCATCTTCGACCTCACCGTTGCTATCGAGGTGGGTATTCTCATGGCGCTGGTGCTCTTCCTCATGCGTACGAGCGAACAGACCCAGATACGAACATTGCATAACGAGATTGACCCGAACGAGGATACCGATGTGCAGTCCAACCTTGAGCACCTTACTATTCCTGAGGGTGTTGAGGTGTACGAGATCGACGGCCCGTATTTCTTCGGTATAGCCAATAAGTTCGACGATATAATGACGCACGTTTCGGGCGAGAATTATCCGATACGTATCATCCGAATGCGTAAGGTGCCGTTTGTTGATTCGACGGCTATGCACAACTTGTCGATGCTCATCCAGCGTTCGCACAAAGAGGGCATCACCATCATCCTCTCCGGTGTAAAAGACCATGTGCGCAAGCAGTTGCATAACGGCGGCATTGAGCAACAGATGAATCCGGACAATATCTGCCCGAACATCCACGTCGCTCTCCATCGCGCGGAAGAACTTCTAAAGAAGTAATATTGAGAAACCCTACGACTTTTCGTGGGGTTTCTTCGTAAAAAACGCTTTCCTGTAAAATAAATTTCTAAGTTGTTCGTCTTGGTTTGTGAAAGGTGTCGACATCACAAACTTTTACAAACACTTAAAAAAATCGAATCATTATGACCAATTGTAAAAAAGAAAGCAAAAAGAATCGTGTACTGAACATCTGCATTCACACAGTCGGGGGTATCATCATCCTCGCCGGCATTGTTGCCGTGGCTATGTGGCTGTGGAATATGCTGATCCCGGACATCATCGGTTGGAAAGCCATCAACTACTGGCAAACAATGGGACTGCTTGTGCTGACCAATCTGTTCATCTGGCCTCTACGCCGACGCGGCAAAGACCACCATGACCACCTTCACAAGCACGTAGAAGAACATTTTCACACAGATGACACGAACACGGAAGAATAACTCTAAGCAATGAGTATCACCGATTTCTATGTACGTACCAGACAGGAGTGGATCGATTATCTGCGCGCTGTTTGGCATCTGGATGAGGACGCGGAGGACGTTGTACAAGACGTCTTCCTGCGTCTCCTGTTGCTCGACAGGGCGGAAGCCATACAGGATGTCGGCAACTATATCTTCCTCTCCATTCGCAATGCTCTCACCGACCGTCAACGCAAGAAGCATGAAGAACCGATGCCGCAAGTAACTCTCTCGTCCGAAGACGAGTCTTTCCTGCAGGACATATCCTATCTTCTGCCGGACAATACGCCGCTTCCCGATGAGTGCTTGGAACGCAAACAACTGCAGAAACAGGTGTATGACGCCGTTCAGAGCCTCCCGCCAAACCAAAGAGATGTGTTCATAGCCACTGAGATAAAAGGTATTTCCTTCCGCGAGTTGGCCGAACAAACACATATACCCATCAAGACGCTGCTTTCGCGCAAACATTATGCGGTTCTGCAACTGCGCAAGATGCTGAGTACATACAAGCGTTGAACTAACTGATAAATGTATCATCCGGAAAAATCGGGTGTAAAGATACTACATTTTCTTGCATATGTCAGATTATTGTTGTATCTTTGCACCCGTTTATTTTTAAATCTATTATGATCTATTATGGCTAATATTCATGATATATCACGCAACACGTGTCAGTTATTTGGCAAACAGGCGCACCAGGGCTACGACTGGTGGTGGCATAATTTCACAGCCGTAGATGCCGAAACAGGCGAACAGAAGGCTTTCTTCATCGAGTTCTTTGCCTGCAATCCGAGTATAGGAGACAAAAAACCAATCTTCGGACCTAAGCCGTCCTATGTGATGGTCAAAGTTGGAGCATGGGGTGGGGCTAACAAAGCCCAACTGCATCGTTTCTTTGGATGGCATCAAGCGAGCATCAAGATGGGTGTACCTTTTGATGTGCGGGCTTTCAATTGTCACTTGACAGAGACCGGGACCAGCGGTTCGGTGCTGGTCAAACCCGAAGAAGCAAAAGCACATCCCGAATGGATGAGCGATGCGGGCTATATGTCGTGGAAACTGAAGATTCGCAAGCTAGTGGCTTTTCATGTCGGCTACGGAGCATCGGCACTGATGCGCCGATTGCAATTGTTCGAGATGTTTTGGCATGCCGAAGGTATGAAGACCGAGTACGAAGGCGAAGTGATATGGAACGGACGCAAGTATATTGTTCGTCCAAAAACCTGCTGCGGCTATGCCGACAAGAACTGGGGACGCGATTTCACCAGCCCGTGGGTTTGGCTCTCGTCATGCAATCTAACCAGCGAACTGACGGGAAAGAAACTGACCGACAGCGTCTTCGACATAGGTGGCGGACGACCGAAAATAGGTCCGCTGATTCTCAATCGTCAATTGCTATCCGACTTCTGGTACGAAGGACGTGATTTTGAATTCAATTTCTCGAAGTTCTGGACCGGCTGCCGCACGCAGTTTGAATGCCGCGAGACCGATACGCAGATCATCTGGCATGTAGAGCAACGCACATGGTTCAACCGAATGGTGACGGATATCGTGTGTGAGAAGAAAGATATGCTGTTGGTTCGCTATCAGTCGCCCGATGGCGAACATCGACATAAACGTCTGTGGAACGGCGGAACAGGCCGGGGTACGGTTAGTCTCTATCGTTTCGGCAAACTGATAGACCGCTTGCGTGCAGAGAATGTAGGCTGCGAGTACGGCGAATACTAAACCCTTCGCCTTTAACAACCTTTTCGAAGATAGATATAGAAGGTGGTGCCTTTGTCGGTACTCTCAAATGTGATGCGGCCGCCTGTTCCCTCGATGATACGTTTGGAGATGGCGAGTCCGAGTCCGTTGCCGTTGCTCTTGGTGGTGAACGA
>JAEEHO010000307.1 GCA_016280845.1 Paludibacteraceae bacterium
GATCGATTTGTTCGGTTGGGGAACAGGCAACAATCCTACGTTGGCATCAACGGACTCGGTTGACTATGTTTCGTTCTCCGACTGGGGAACCAATCCCATTAGCAATGGCGGCAACAAGGCTAACTTGTGGCGTACGCTGACCGCTGACGAGATGAATTATATCTGCTATACCCGTACAAATGCGGATCATCTGCGCGGCTTGGCTGTCGTCAACGGAGTAAATGGGGTTATCTTTATGCCAGATGATTGGGCAGGAGATGGCTTTAAGGCTGCATTGGATAGCTTTCCGACCAATGTATATTCGTTGACTCAATGGAGAAAATTGGAGCAGAGTGGGGCAGTTTTTCTGCCTGCTGCAGGCGGACGTATCGGCAAGAAGTCCATCACAGTAGGTTCGTGGGGACTCTATTGGCTGGCCACCAAGTATAACGAGCGTCAGGCATATGCTGTCTCCTTTATGTCGGACGGCCAGGATATAGACCATTATTTCCTCAATTACGGATTCTCGGTTCGTCTGGTTCAATCGGCACACTGAACAACTAATACCGACAATTGAATAACTGAATAATCTAAAAAACTCGACTCACACTCGAGTTTTTTTTATAGGTATTCCAAAGTTGGGCAACTTCATTCAGGCCATTTTCTATAGAACGGCTTTTTTTGTTCAAATGCTGTCAATATCCACTGCTGCGGTCTGCCATATCTATATCATCGCTATTCAGCGGGAATGTGAGACCAGCAGCCAGGAAGTTCACAGTGATCTTGTGGTCACGCGTTCCGGCAATAGTGTAGCGCGGGATTGATTTTATAATAAAAATTTGTACATGATTTGTGTATGTCAATTTTTTATTGTACCTTTGCACACGTTTTCAATAGCATGAATAATCCTAATCGTGATTATGTAAAATAACATATTTGTATAAAAAAGCGATGGCAAGAAGAAAGACTGAAATAATAGAAGACATTGAAGGAATGCCGGTAGATGAACAACAAGAAGATAACATATTTGTATAAAAAAGCGATGGCAAGAAGAAAGACTGAAATAATAGAAGACATTGAAGGAATGCCGGTAGATGAACAACAAGAAGAAAAGTTGATGAATGTACTGCCGGTGAAGAACACTGTTCTCTTTCCGGGCGTGGTCACACCGATCATGCTAAATCGTTCATCGAGTCTCAAACTCGTTAAGGCTGCGCACAAGTCACATGAGAGGGTCATCGTGCTAACCCAGAAAGATAGCCAAGTGACAGAACCGGGTGCCAAAGACCTATATTCGCTTGGTGTAGTGGCTGAGGTGATGCAGATAATTACCCTACCCAATGACGAACAGTCCAAAGTAGCAGTTCTGGAGGGTAATGAGCGCGTAGAAGTATTTGACTTTGAGGAGGAAGACGGTAAGTTGCGCGCTCATGTACGCGTCTTGGATGAGACATTGCCTGACAAAAACGATGCGCAGTTCGCTGCTATCTATGACGATATACATAGTCTGTCAATGCGTTTGCTCGAACTGAACGATGTGCCGCGTGTGGATATACAGAACACGCTACGCAACGTAAATCATGCTCCCACATTTATTAATTTCGTTTGTTCACTCTTTGACAATTTTACACAAGATCAAAAGTTGAAGTTGCTGGCTTACGATGTGATGACTGAACGTGCTACTGCCCTACTCACTCTGCTGCAGAAAGCCGTTGAGATTCAGGACATGAAGGCCGACATACGTCGCCGTACGCACGAGGCTATGGATAAGCAGCAACGCGAATATTTCTTGCGCGAGGAGATAGAAACCATCAAGCAGGACTTGGGTGACACAGGTGCGGACATTATCAAGAGTCTGCGCGATCGCGGAGCCAAGAAAAAATGGTCCAAAGAGATTGCCGAACTGTTCGAAAAAGAACTACACCGTCTAGAGCAGATGAATGTTCATGCGCCCGATTACACCACCGAACAGAACTATATTGAGACCCTATTGGAACTGCCGTGGGGTATCTATTCGGACGATAATTTCGACCTCAAACACGCGCAACAGGTATTGGATCGTGATCACTACGGATTGGATAAAGTGAAAGAAAGAATAATCGAACACCTTGCTGTGCAGCGGCAATTGGGTCTTCGCAGCGAAAAAGAGAAAAAAGCACATCCTGTCAAGTCGCCTATTCTCTGCTTGTTTGGCCCTCCGGGTGTGGGAAAAACCAGTTTGGGCAAGAGTGTGGCCGAGGCGCTCGGACGCAAGTACGTGCGTGTGTCGTTGGGCGGTTTGCACGATGAATCGGAGATACGCGGCCACCGACGTACATACATCGGCGCTATGCCCGGACGTATAGTAGATGGCATAAAGAAATGCGGTACTTCCAATCCAGTCTTTGTGCTTGACGAGGTGGATAAGATCGGTTCGGACTACAAGGGCGACCCTACGGCTGCTTTGCTCGAGGTGCTTGATCCTGAGCAGAACAATGCCTTCCATGACAATTATCTGGATGTTGACTACGATCTGAGTCACGTGCTCTTCATCGCTACGGCTAACTCGCTGGACACAATCCCTCGCCCGCTGCTGGATCGTATGGAGTTGATAGAAATGACCGGTTATCTGCAGGAGGAGAAAGAGGAGATTGCTAAGCGCCATTTGTTGCCAAAAGAGTTGATTAATCATGGCCTGAAACCATCGCAGCTGAAGTTGAAGAAAGAGATTATCGCGCATATCATTGACGACTATACACGCGAGTCGGGCGTGCGCAATCTTGAACGACAGATAGCCAAGATATGTCGTAAGATTGATACCAAATTGGCGCTGGACGAGACCTACAACGTGACCGTTACCCAAGAAGATCTGCGCCAATACCTTGGCCAGGCACGCTATACACGCGATACATGGGAAACCAACAAGTATGTGGGCGTTGTCACCGGATTGGCTTGGACACAAGTGGGCGGCGAAATACTGTTCATCGAGACCAGTCTCAGTACCGCCAAATCACCTACGCTGACACTCACGGGCAATCTAGGCGACGTGATGAAGGAGAGTGCCACGCTGGCGCTCGAATACACGCGTGCACACGCAGAACAGTTCGGAATCGATCCGACAATGTTTGACAAAAAATCCGTGCATATACACGTGCCGGAGGGTGCTATTCCAAAGGACGGACCGAGCGCTGGGATTACGATGACCACGGCTATCGTTTCGGCTTTCACGGGTCGTTTGGTCAAACCGCGTATAGCAATGACCGGCGAGATGACGTTACGCGGCAAAGTGTTACCTATTGGCGGTGTGAAAGAAAAACTGCTCGCGGCTAAGCGAGCAGGTATTACGGATATCATCCTCTGCGAGGAGAACCGTAAAGACGTAGCGGAAATACCAGATATGTACCTTAAGGGACTTAATTTCCACTACGTTCACGATATTAGCGAGGTAATCAACTACGCTTTGCAATAATTACTGAACTCTTCGTACGTTCCGTCTGTATAATAGACAACTATATTACGTATTTTCTTCTGGGGAACTGCATTTGTTTGCGGTTCCTCTCTTTTTACGGTTTGCACCGACTGCATGAACGTGTGTGTCGGTTCGTTGCTGACGGTAGGTGTGCTGCTAGGCGGCAGTTCGTCGAACAATCCTGCCTCTTTGCCCGGCTCGGTACGCCACATATTTCCGTTGCCGACAATGAGCCATTCAGGATTAAGTGTAGTGTAGCGCTGTAATATGCGCTTCATAACATCCAAACTCGGGTTGTTTCTACCGCTCATCATGTTGCTGATGGTGCCCGGTTGCACATGTATCTGCTCTGCAAACTGCCTTGCAGAGAGTTTTAATGTGTTAATTAACAGCTCAATGCGTTCTCGTTCGTTCATTTTCTTATACGTTTAATGGTTAAACGATCAGTCGTTTTGTATTATTGTGATTGAAAAACGCTGCAAAGATACAAAATAAATGTGAATTACACAAATGTTTACACATTTTTTTGCAAAACAAATATACACAGATGTGAATAAGACAAATAAATAATAGTAATCACAATTGTGAATGCATAGATGTATATTGTTAAAAGTGATCTGTAAGCCCATATAATAGTATATTTGGAGTCTAATAGGCATCTTTTAGCTACTATGTGCTGTTAGATAAGAGCTACTTTACTTTATATAAGC
>JAEEHO010000308.1 GCA_016280845.1 Paludibacteraceae bacterium
CGGCCTTACTTCGGCTGAGGCTACGCCGATTGACATGGGCGAGGTTAGCGGTTTGCAACAAACCGTGGCTGCGTTGCGTACCAACATGTACAGTGCGCTCAACGAGCAGATTGCCCAGTATGGCGCAGGCTATGTGTTGTTGCTGCTGGGTTTGTTTCTGGTGGTTATGACCGGACTGAAATGCGGTGTGGCATGGTTGGCCAACTATTACATGGTGCCGATTCGTACCGGCGTACTGCGCGACCTGCGGAAACAGTTGTACGACAAAGTGCTGTCGTTGCCGATGGGCTATTTCACCGAGGCGCGACGCGGAGACATCATATCGCGTATGACCAACGATGTGAGCGAAGTGGAAGCATCCATCATGTCGGCTCTGGATATTCTGTTCAAAGATCCGATCATGATTCTCGTTTATCTGATTACGCTGCTGGTTATATCGTGGCAACTGACATTGTTCGTCTTGCTACTGATGCCTATTGCCGTTTTTCTCATCGGTCGTATAGGCCGTTCGCTCAAGCGTGCATCCAAACGCGGACAGGAGCAGAATGCTGAGATTCTCTCTTCGATAGACGAAACGCTGCTGGGCCTGCGAGTTGTCAAAGGCTTCAATGCGCAGCATAAACTGCAGGCACGCTTCTCTGCGCTCATCAACGATACGCGTGCTACCTTCAATCGCATCAACCGCCGTTACTATCTGGCGCACCCGTTGTCCGAATTCCTCGGCACGGCGTTGATAGCTATTATTCTTTGGTTCGGCGGTTTGCTTATCCTGAGCGACCATGCCACAATAGATGCGGCTACGTTCATCTATTATCTGGTTATCTTCTATTCGATCATCAATCCCGCCAAAGATCTAAGCAAGGCGGCCTACGGTATACGTCGCGGCTTGGCTTCGCTGGAACGTATAGACACGGTGCTGCAGACACCCTCTTCTATCATCGAACCGAGTCATCCCAAGACCGTACGTTTTGAGCACGGTATTCGTTTCGACCATCTGACTTTTGCATATCAGCCGGAACGCGAGGTGTTGAGCGATATATGCCTGGATCTGGAGAAAGGAAAGACAGTTGCGCTTGTCGGCCAATCGGGTAGCGGCAAAACGACACTGACCGACTTGTTGCCGCGATTCTATGACCCGCAGAAAGGTGCAGTGTTGCTGGACGGAACGGATATACGCGAGTTTACCACACATGATCTGCGTGCCCTGATGGGTATCGTGTGCCAGGAACCGATCCTCTTCAACGACACGGTTTACAACAATATCACTTTCGGTGTCGATACTACTCAGCCTGCGCCTAGAGGCGGCACATGGCAAGAGGCCGTAGAGCAGGCCGCGAAGATAGCCAATGCACATGAGTTCATCGCTCAGATGGCGGAGGGCTACGAGACTGTTATAGGCGACCGAGGCAGTCGCCTCTCCGGCGGTCAGCGTCAGCGACTGAGCATAGCGCGCGCGATCCTCAAGAATCCGCCTATTTTGGTGCTGGACGAAGCCACTTCGGCGCTGGATAGCGAATCCGAACGCTTGGTTCAAGAGGCACTCGAACACCTGATGCGCGATCGTACAACACTGGTGGTGGCGCATCGTCTGTCCACTATACGTCATGCCGATACGATCTGTGTGATGCACGAGGGACGTATCGTTGAACGCGGTACGCACGACCAACTTCTTGCGCTCGGCGGCTATTATACAAAACTGGTGGAGATGCAACAATAAAGGAATTGACGATTGGACAATTGACGATTGAACGATTGATTGTTCGATTGAGAAGAATTGTTCGATTGTCCGTAGCAAATCGTCAATTGTAATTAAATCGTCAATAAATCGTAAATCGTAAATGGATAAATCGTCAATAAAGAAGCGTGTTTTGCTTGCCATGTCCGGCGGAATAGATTCCACAGTGAGTGCCATGCTTCTTCTGGAGCAAGGCTATGAACTGGTGGGCGTCACCTTTCGCACGTATGACAGTATTCGCGAGTCGTGTCTGGCACGCGAGAAAGGTTGCTGCTCGATCGAATCGATCATGGAGGCAAAGCACAATGCGGAGAAGATGGGCTTCGAGCATCATATAGTCGATTTTCGCGAGACCTTCCGCCAATGTGTCATCGGCAATTTCATAGACGAATATATGTCCGGCCGCACGCCTAATCCGTGCGTGCTGTGCAACAGCCATATCAAGTGGGGCGAACTGATGCGTGTGGCGGATGAGTACGGCTGCGATCTGATAGCGACGGGTCACTATGCACGTATTCGCGAACAGAACGGCCACCTCTATCTGGCAACGGCGGCTGACAAGAAAAAAGACCAAACCTATTTCCTCTGGATGCTGACCGAGGACCAATTGCGCCGAACAGTCTTCCCGTTGGGAGATCTAAACAAAGACGAGGTACGCGAGATTGCCCGTCAGCATGGATACGTCAAGTTGGCGGAGAAGAAAGAGAGTCAGGAGATTTGTTTTGTGACCGACAACGACTATCGCTCGTTCTTGCGCGATAACGTGCCGGACTTCGACCAACGCGTGCGCCCGGGTATTTATATTGATGCTGAAGGCAAAGTGCTCGGCCGTCACCAAGGTTTTGCTAACTATACCATCGGTCAGCGCAAGGGACTCGGTATTGCGCTGGGTCAACCGGCTTATGTGACGCATATCGATGCCGAACGCAACGAAGTGACGCTGGGCACCAACGATGACCTGCTGAGTACCGAACTTACTGCCGGTCAGTTCCGCGTACGCGATATGGAATGGATACAATCGCACCCGCACGTGCTTGCGCGGATCAGATACCGTTCGCAGCCCGTAGAGGCAACAATAAGCGACCTCACTGATCAGGTGGGCCGCTTATCATTCTCCCAACCGGTTTGGGGCGTTACGCCCGGTCAATCGGTTGTACTTTATCAGGATGAACTGGTTATTGGCGGTGGAATAATTGCTTAATCCGTCGGTTATTTCTTGAAGTAACGTTTGAAGAGACCTTCAAATCCTCTGCCGTGGCGTGCTTCGTCTTTCGCCATCTCGTGAACGGTATCATGGATGGCGTCCAGATTCAGTTCTTTGGCGCGCTTGGCGATACGCAGTTTGTCTTCGCACGCGCCTGCCTCAGCCATCATTCGTTTCTCGAGGTTGGTCTTGGTGTCCCAAACCACTTCGCCGAGCAGTTCTGCAAACTTAGCGCAGTGCTCTGCTTCTTCCCATGCATATTGGCGGAAGGCTGCGGCTACCTCAGGATATCCTTCGCGGTCGGCCTGGCGTGACATAGCCAGATACATTCCCACTTCGGTCGCTTCGCCCATGAAGTGAGCATTCAGATCTTTCTTCATCTGGTCGTCGGTATCTTTTGCTATGCCGATGACATGCTCGCACGCGAAAGCGATGCCTGCACTCTCGTCAACAGTTTTCCACTTTACGATTTGTTTGCATTGAGGGCAACGCTCCGGAGCCTCGTTGCCTTCGTGTACATAGCCACAAATAGGGCAGATAAATTTCTTTGTCATGATTGTTTGTTTTAAAGGGTTAGTATAGCGTTAATATATTGTTTACTCATTAACGGTGCAAATGTACTACTATTTTTTGATATGTGCAAATGTATTTTGCAAAATTATACATTTTATTGTTAGGAATGTGTATGTTGATTACCAGCGCATATACATGGAATATTGTAATTGTCCAAATTTAGTTGCATAATTTTTTTGAGATATTTGTGAATATGAGAAAAAAGTTGTATCTTTGCACCAGAATTTCAATCAAACGGCAATAGAAATAATTGGTATAATAGTATATAGGAGAAATGTTATGAAAACAAAGTTTTTATTTTTGGGATTACTGTTAGTCAGTTTGGCAAGTTGTGTGCATATAGATTACGTTGACTTCAAACCGGTCTACTATGTCGTCAATCAAAGTGATGAGGTTGTTTATTGGGCATATACTTTGCAGCCAAGCGCAGTGGTAGAAGAAGTTAAAACTTCTGACACAATAGAGATAAATGCCAGAGATACTGCAGTACTAATTGTTTGGGGTAATCAAGACAATCGACGTCACCGCAATTGGGCTCCATCAAGAACTTTTAGCCAGATGTCTTTTCTCTCAGAGTCCGGCAAAGTACTGCAATCAGTACCATCTATAAATGATGATGAATGGAAAGGATGTTCGGTGAAAGATGAACATGGCGGGTGGATGTTTGCTGAAGGTTGGCTATATGAATTCAAGAAAGAATAAGAAACGATTAGCGGGTGGCAGAAGCCATCCGTTTTTTGTTAGTAGATGGGTGGCTTTATGATGGCTTAATGTCGGCTAATACTCTCGAGAATGACTAAGAATATATAACGAATCACTAAGAATCACTAACGTTGAATTTTCGAACACAGCGTTCGAAAACAAATAAGAAATTTGTCGGGACCCTATTCGTTAAAGGTGAAAGATGAAAGGTGAAAATTGAAAGGGAAAGAGAAGGTGTTTTTTATGATTTGGATGCGTAAAAATGTCATAAATGAGCAAAAAATGGCAAAAATAGAAAAAAAATCAATTTTCTTCGCCAAATATTTGCGTATATGAAATAATAAGCGTACCTTTGCGCCAGATTTGCAAAGTGAAGTTAGCAAAATCTAAGAAAACACATAATAAACAATCATTTCTCATTTAACACGAACACGCATAAAAGAATTACTGTGCTAGGATTTTCCGGCAAAACAGTAGTTCTTTTTTGTTTTAGTTTGGGACACCTTCGAAATGGTCAACCAGTTTGACTTTGACATCCTCGAAGCAGTCTACGATCTTGATCTTGACATCTTCGAAGCAGTCAACAACCTTCACTTTTCCGCACGAGTCTTCGAAGCAATCTACCACTTTGATATCCACATCTTCGAAGCAATCGACAATCTTAACCTTGATGTCTTCGAAACAATCCACAATCTTCACTTTGCCGTACAAAGGATAGGTCTTGCCGTTCTTGGTGACAGTGCAGTTTTTCTTGTCGATTTTGACCTCATCGGAGGCGTTGATATTCACGCAAATAAGCGTTGCGGCGAATAAGAAGAAGAAAAGACGTTTCATGTAATATATAATTATAAGGGGTTATACGAGAAGTGCTGCAAACACTATGCCAAACGAAAAAAATGAATGTATAGAAAAATAAAATATATTTTATTTGCATATTTGAATTTTTTTTAGTACTTTTGCAGCCTATTTTGGTAAATACGATAATTATCAAATCGAAATAAGCTTATATGGCAAGCGCAAGAGAACAATTAATCGAGGACCTCAAAGCCCTGTTGCAAGAGGATGTTACGGCCGTTAAGGACCAAGTGGAACACATCAAGACGCAGTTCTATCGTGAGTATCACGAGGAGATAGAATCTGCCAAACAGGCCGTACAAGATGCGGCAGACACTGTTGCAGAAACGGCTCAAAATGCGGCTGATGCAGCTCAACCGGTGGTAGATGCATTGGAAGAGCAATTCAAGCAGTTGCTGAGCGAATACAAGGCCAAACGTGCCGAGGTGGCAGCTCAACAAGCCAAAGAGCAAGCAGAGAATCTGGCAAAGAAGAAGGCGTTGCTGGATGTGATGAAGACGCTGGCAGAAGCAGAGACCGCAGACGTGATGGACAATCTGAAAAGAATGCGTGAGTTGCAAGCCGAGTGGAAGACCATCGGTCCTGTTCCCGCAGAAAAAGTGCAGGAGTTGCGCAAGGCATATCAGCAATATCAGGAGCAATTCTACGACTTGGTGAAGATCAATATCGAGTTGCGCGACCTGGATTTCAAGAAGAATTTGGAGATGAAGACCCTGCTCTGCGAGGCTGCAGAACGCCTGATGCAGAACGAGAATATAGTAGAGGCCAGTCGTGCGCTGCAACAGTTGCACGAAGAATGGTCAGAGATAGGTCCGGTTGCTCGTGAGTTGCGCGAAGACCTGTGGAACCGCTTCAAGGCAGCTTCGACCGCAGTGAACAAGAAGCATCAGGATTATTTCGATCAACTGCATGCAAAAGAGAAAGAGAATCTTGAGGCTAAGCAGTCTATCATCGAGAAACTGAAAGAGATAACTACCGCAGAGCCGATGCATTGGGAGAAGGCTACCGAACAAGTGCAGGCGCTGCAAGAAGAATGGCGCAAGATAGGCTTTGCTCCTAAGAAATACAATCAATCGATTTATGCCGAGTATCGCGCTATATGCGATGAGTTCTTCCATGCCAAGACCGCATATTTCAAGTCACTGCGTGGCGAGTTGAATGACAACCTGGCCAAGAAACGTAGTCTGATTGAGCAGGTGCAGGCAATCGTAGCAGAGATGAGCGACGGCGTAAAAGAGTGGGCTAAGGATGCTGATACGATCCGCTCGCTGCAAACAGAATGGAAGACCATCGGTCCGGTTGCCCGTAAGTACTCTGACGAGATTTGGCAGGAGTTCACAAGTGCATGTGATACGTTCTTCAATGCAAAGCGTGAGGCAGCCAAAGAGTCGAGAGCCGAGAACCGTAAGGCAAGAGTGGAAAAGGCTTATAAATCAGGCGATAATCTCTATCGTCTGCGCGACAACTTGCGTCAGGAGATCAAGGTTGCAGAGAACAATATCCTCTTCTTCAGCGGCAAGACAAAGACAGCCAACAAGTTGGTGGATGATATGCAGAAGAAGATTGACGGCCTGAAGAAACAGCTGGCCGAAGTGGAAGAAAAAATCAAATCAGAAAACGCAGAGAACTAGGCTCCGGATAGCTGAATTCTGACAGCTGAAAACTGAATGCTTAAGAATGGCAGAACTGATTGTCTATAAGAATGTAGAAGTATGTCAAGCAGAACAAGTGGTGCTGCGGGACGTCAATTTGCACGTGGAGAGTGGCGAAATGATTTATTTGCTTGGCAAAGTAGGTAGCGGTAAATCGTCGCTGATGAAAACAATATACGGCGCGTTGCCAGTTAAAACCGGTGAGGCGCAAGTGTTGGAGTATGACATGGCGCATATCAAGCGTCGCCAACTGCCATATCTGCGTCGTCGTATAGGTATTATCTTCCAGGATTATAGGCTGCTGACCGATCGCTCGGTTGAGGAAAATCTGCTGTTCGTGTTGTCTGCAACGGGATGGAAGGATAAAGTGCTGATGCGCAATCATGTACACGAAGTGCTCGAGCAAGTCGGCATGGAGACCAAGGCATATAAGTATCCATATGAATTGTCGGGTGGTGAGCAACAGCGTGTCGTCATTGCGCGTGCTTTGCTCAATTCGCCTGAGATTATTTTGGCTGATGAACCGACAGGCAACCTGGATGTGGAGACGGGAAGCGAGATTATGGACCTGCTCTATAGTATCAGCAAGGCCGGCATAACTGTTCTGATGTCCACCCATAACACCCATTGGCCGGAGTATTATCCCGGTCGTCACTGGTTGTTCGAGAACGGAGAAATCAAAGAGGGTAGAGCGTAAGAGTATGAGTATTAACGAAATACAAGATGAGATAATTGAGGAGTTCAGCGCGTTCGACGACTGGATGGACCGCTATCAGTTGCTGATAGACTATGGTAATGAGTTGGCCCCGTTTAACGAAGCAGATCGCACGGAACAGAACCTGATAGACGGATGTCAATCGAAAGTGTGGTTCACCGCTAAACTGGAGGGCGGAAAAATTGTCTATAGGGGTGATTCAGATGCAATATTGGTAAAAGGAATCGTAGCGTTGCTGATTCGTGTGCTGAGTGATCACACTCCTAAAGAGATAGTGGATGCAGAACTCTATTTTATTGACGATATTCAGTTGCGCGAACATCTGAGTCCGACACGCAATAACGGCGTAGTGGCCATGCTCAAGCAAATGAAACTGTACGCGCTTGCGCTCAATAATTAACAGTTGATAGTTAATAAGGGTTTGAACGTGTTTCGCTATCAGATTCACACCCGATAGCGAAATATAATTATTAATTTTCAATGCAACTTCCTATTTATTTGGTGGGATATATGGGTGCCGGCAAAACAACTGTCGGGCGATTGCTGGCTGAGAAACTCGGCTGGCGTTTCGTTGATTTGGACGAAGCGTTTCGACAGATACACGGCTATTCCACTGCGGAGTATATCCGACAGTTTGGAATAGAAGATTTTCGATACAAAGAGAAGTATGTTCTTGAA
>JAEEHO010000309.1 GCA_016280845.1 Paludibacteraceae bacterium
GGCAAGGGCGGCAAACAGCTTGTATTCAAGGACAGCAACGGAGCGATTCTTCGCAACCAAGAAACGCATCTTGATCCATTTACGGCCAAAGATCTTATAGCCAAAGGACTGAAGACAATGGGCGTTTTGGATGAAGGAAGGCAGATTCCGGGCGGCGGAACGCACACACCGGGCGGAGATGGTGGTGCAAAGGGTAGCATCGACATTACCGGCGCAAAGACAAGAATGCAAGCAAACGAGATGATCACGGAATCGCTGTTGGCGCAAGGCCTTGTGAATGGTAGCAAGGAATTCCAAGAAGCAATGGATAAAGCATGGCAAGACAACAATGTTGCATCATTGCCATTACAGTAGTAACTAATGTGCAAAGGGTAAGCACGCATTTAATAACAATTTAAAAACCAAAAAGTTATGTCTTTAATTGCAACAAGATTACAGAATTGGCGAATTAGCAATCCGGAATTGGATCGCAACATGTTTCGCCCAAGCGAGTATGGCGCATTAGACTTCTTCATTCAGCAGACAGATGCGGCGAACTCGATCATTAGTGCTAACCTTCGTGATCGTGCGTTTGCATCGATGGGCAACACCGTTCAAGTACCGGTGCTGAACTACGATTCGGATGTCACCGTTTCGAATGTTCGTTCATGTGTGATCGCCGATGACGAGAACACATCAGCATTGTACACAGTAGTATGGGCAACATACGCTGTTGGTTTCACAATGGTTCCGACCATGTACATGAACAACGAGATCGACTATCAGCATGACTTCGAGCGTAAGATGCAGAAGTCATGCCGGGCATTGGCCGACAAGTTGGATGAGGATGCCATTGCAGCATTGGAGGCAAGCAAAACTCAAGTATTCGGTGATTCACTGCAATACACCGTAACGGCCAACACCGTTGAGGTTCCAATTCAGATGGCAACCGAGATCTTGGGCGACATCAATCCAATGATGAGAGCCAATGATTTCCCCGAAACCGTTCACGTAATCGGCAATGCCGGAGTGGACAGCTTGATCCGGAAACTCGCACAGCATGGCATCTACAACGATGTCAACAAGCAGATGGAATATGACAACAAGATCATCCACTACACCAATAACATTGTCAACGAGGCCGGCAAGAACGGTACGTTCTTCGCTGTCGCAGATGGCAACGTTGGTGTTCTCACAAGAGTGGACCGAGAGGCATTGCGTAGAGCAAGAGCCAACTTCCATGAGTGGGATGTTGTAAGATTGCCCTACGTGGATCTTCCGGTCGGCAGCCATTACTACACAAGCGTGGGTGATCAGTCAGCGATCGCCGGTGATGCAACAGCAGATCTGACATGTGCTGTTAAGGAATTCTTCGGTTTTTCGGTTGATGTGGCGTTCATTGTAGCCTACAACAGCGATCCGGCAACCGTAGCTAATCCTATCATCAAGGCCGAGATCGATGCACCGGCAACAAATCAGCCATACGCAACACCGGTGTATATCACCAATGCGGCTGATTTCGCTTAATCAACAAATGATTGTTAACAAATAGGGGATCGGGATTTTTCCCCATCCCCTATTTTACTTTTTACCGACATGTACCGAATAACAGACATACAAGAAGCATTGATGAATCTTGTCGGATGGGAGCAATCCTACAACCCGGCAGATGCCATTGATGAAGGACTGACAGACAGCGAGAGTGGACTGTTCTACCAACATGCCCATCCACTAATGACATTGGACAACATCAAGGCCATCATTCCCGATAATTTCACCTACCAATATCCTAATTGGAAGAACACTACCGAATACCATATTGGTGACAAGGTGAAACATGCGAACAAGGTTTACATTGCTATTGCCGACAATGTTGGCGAAACACCGGCTGATGACAGTCTGTATTGGCAAGAATACAACTATCTGTCCGACTACCTAAAGCATCTTACCAAGAACGGCATTGCTACAATGGTGCAGAATTTCATACAGATGAAGAATCTTCAGATGGAGACGAAGAATCTGCTTGAAAGACGAACATTCTTTGATGGTGCCGGAAGAGTTAATGCTACATTGGCGAATAAAGGCAAGTTGGTTGGATTCGAAATCGAGCCGGTAAGATCGATGGGCGTGACAGCGAAGATCGAAAGGATCGGTTTGCAAATGAAAGGAGGAAGCGGCATCGTCAAGATGTATCTGTTCCATTCGTCACAGCGAGATCCGATCAAGACATTTGATCTTAATTTCACGAACACCAATGGCGGATTCCAATGGTTCGACATCAAAGATGCCTACATGCCTTATATCAGCGAAGCAAATGATAGTGGAGGCTGTTGGTTCTTATGCTATAACCAAGACGATCTGCCGGAAGGCATGGAAGCGATCAATGTGAGCAAAGATTGGAGCAGAGAACCATGTGGCACATGCAACATAGGTTCGATTACGGCATGGAGAGAACTGACGAAATATCTGATGATCTCACCATTTTCGTACAAGGCACCAACCACATTCGCACAATATCCCGAATTGCCGGACATCGATCTGCTGTCATACACGAACACGATCAACTATGGACTGAACGTTGAAGTGACGATAGGCTGTGATCTGACAGATTTCATCAAGGAGCAGAAGTTACTGTTCGCAACAGCATTGCAGCGACAAGTTACTGCGATCGCATTGCGCACAATGGCCTTGAATCCCGATGTGAGAGTTAATCGCAACCAATCGAATGTCAGCCGGATGGACATCTTGTACGAACTTGATGGCAATTCAGCCGGAAAGAATTCGGGCATGGGGTACGAACTCAAGAAGGCCTACGAAGCACTATCTTTGGACACAAGGAATGTGGACCGTATCTGCCTAACTTGTAACAATCATGGAGTAAAGTATTCAACTGTTTAACCAATAAAAAATTACAATTATGATAGATGGATTAAATGTAAACGTGGTTCGTACCAAGTACGATTACGATACCTATGTTCCAGCCAACTACCGGGCGCAGTATTCATACGATGACAGCAAGGCATCATTGCCGTGGCTTGTTGTAACTCCTTATAAACGAGGCGAAGGAGTGATGCCCAACCAAGTGAAAATTGCTTTCGATCCTACACCGGATTTCTCTGCTTTGCAGCAATATCCCGGCCAAATTGAGGTATCTGCCGATGGCAAATACTTGATCTGCGATTTCGATACCTTCAGCAGTCTGCTGATTGACATCAAAATCGCAGTGTTTTCCTTGCTCTCGATCACAAGCCCTTTGAGATTAAGCAATTCGTCATCGTTGGGATTGGCTTCCAA
>JAEEHO010000310.1 GCA_016280845.1 Paludibacteraceae bacterium
ACTTGGCTTCAGGCACCGCTGCGCCTCAGAACGGCATAGCGCACGACTACATGCTGCGACTCAATATCATTAACGCCGACGGACGACTGAATATCTCTCAGAAACAATGATTACACGCGAAGAACTGATATCACTCGGCCCGCTGCGCCGACCACAGATAAAGGATCTGCCGGACTTCATCTTTGTCCTGCGCGACGGTTTGTTTGTTCCCTTTCGCAACGAAGAGGCCGTTGACCTGCTGGGCGAAGAGGTCTTTGTCAGCCGTATAGATGTGCAGGAGGACGGCGAGGAAATGTTCACCTGGCAAGATCTGGTGGGCTATACCGTCATTGATCTGGAAGCTAACGGCGAAGAGACCACCGTCGGCACCATAGCCCATGTGGACGAGCAGACCATCAATACGTTGGCTACGCTGGAAGACGGACGCATGATGCCGTTGCACGAAGATTTCATCATCGAGATAGATACCCACGCGCGCGTTTTGCGCGTCAATCTGCCATTTGCCCTATGAGTCACGCCAAACTATCCACAGCCGAAATGGGTCGCCTCAGCGTAGAGGCCTACCGCGAAGCGGACAAACTGCCGTTGATAGCCGTTCTGGACAATGTACGCAGCCAGCACAATGTGGGGGCTGTATTCCGCACAGCCGATGCCATGCGCATGGAGCGTGTGGTTTTGTGCGGTATATGCTGCTGCCCGCCCAACCAGGAGATACACAAGACGGCTCTTGGCGCCGAAGAGAGCGTCGATTGGCAGTACTACAAAGATACACTGGAGGCGGTGCGCGCGCTCAAGGCCGAAGGCTATGCGGTCTATGCCATCGAACAGGCTCACAACTCAACCACGCTGGAGGCCTTCGCAGACAGTCTTACAGCCGAAGGCGGTCACAACCGTATTGCGGTTGTTTTCGGTCACGAGGTTTTCGGGGTTCAGCAGGAAGTGATCGATCTGTGCGACGGCTGCATCGAGATTCCGCAGTACGGCACCAAACATTCGCTCAATGTCTCCGTCACCGCGGGCATCGTCATCTACCGCCTCTCCGTCGCAATGCGTCAAATAGCTAAATAGTTCAATGCCTCAATCCACGGTAAATATACTTTCTCCGGCGAGGGACAAGTATGTCGCTCATGCGGCTATACAAGCCGGCGCGGACGCAGTCTATATAGGTGCGCCTGTTTTCGGTGCGCGCGAAAAGGCCGGCAACAGCATAGACGACATAGCCGAAGTGGTCCGCGAAGCGCACACCTACGGTGTACAAGTGCTGGTGACGGTCAATACCCTGCTGCACGACGACGAGTATCCGCAGGCGGTGGAGATGATCGGTTCGCTCTATCGTATCGGCGTGGACGCTATCATCGTCCAGGACCTGCACTTGTTGGATTTCAACCTGCCGCCTATTCGTCTGCACGCCTCCACCCAATGCGACAATCGCACGGCCGACCATGTGGCACAACTGCGCGACATGGGCTTCAAGCGTGTCGTCCTGGCACGCGAACTGGGTATAGCTGAGATACGTGCTATTCACGAAGCGGTGCCGGACATCGAGTTGGAAGCCTTTGTACACGGCGCGCTCTGCGTCAGCTATTCCGGACAATGCTATATGAGCGAAGTGCTGGCGGGTCGCAGTGCCAACCGAGGAGCCTGCGCTCAGTTCTGCCGCATGGCGTACGACCTGTTGGATGCCAACGGACGGGAGATCATGGACGAACAGGGCCACCCTATCCACCAACGCTATCTGCTTTCGCTCCAGGATATGGATCGCAGCGCCTACCTGCAAGAGATGATTGACGCAGGCATCACAACCTTCAAGATTGAGGGACGACTCAAGGATGCCGACTATGTCACCAATATCACAGCATACTATCGCATGAAGTTGGACCAATTACTAAATGAAGGGGCTGTGTACAAAAGGACTTTTACGCCGGACCCGGCTAAGACTTTCCACCGCGGAGGCATAGACTATTTTCTGCATGGCCGCACGCCGCATATGGCCAATTTCTCGACACCCAAATCGACGGGCGAGCATATAGGCTCAGTGTTGGAGGCACGCGGCAACACGCTGCGCGTCAGCCTCAATCCGGGTGTTGTGCTCCACAACGGAGACGGCCTCACTATGGGCAACGAGGGATTCAGTGTCAACGGCGTTAATGGCAATTGGATTAAGATCAACAAGCCTGTCACCTCTAATCCTCTCACCTCTAACCCACTCTACCGCAATCTGGACACCGAGTTCGTCAAGTCGCTTCATAGCGAACGCCGTATCCCGGTTGATATTGTCCTGAGCGAAACGGCTGAGGGTTTTCGGCTGCAGATAGGAGACCGGACGCAGACTTTTGCTTATACCAAAGAACCGGCAAAGAACGCAGACAAAGCATTGGAAAACATCCGCACGCAGTTGAGCAAACTGGGTGACACTCCTTATATTGCGCGCGATGTGCGCGTGAAGTGCCCGCCCTACTTCATCCCCATCAGCGTCCTCAACGACTGGCGCCGCGAGGTTCTCTCGCAAAAGAAAGACTCTTACAGTCCAAAGGACGGTCATACAGCGCAGCGGTCATACAGCAATTGCGATCTTACAGCGCAGCGGTCCGCAACTCATTTAATGACTTGCAAATACTGCCTGCTCCACGAACTGGGACACTGCCGCAAGGTCAATCCCTACCCGCAAGGCGGCGAACCGCACTACTTGCGCCTACGTACCGGCACCATGGTCGCTCTCACTTTCGACTGCCGTAATTGCCAAATGCTTATCGACCAATGCTAACCATCACCCATAACCCAAACCCGTAACCTGTGTCTTTTCCTAAATTTAGTAGACAGTTCTTGTTGAAAAATCCTGCATACTCCATGTATGTGGGGTTTTTCTTTTGCAAAAATTTGCACATGTGCAGATTTTGTTGTAACTTTGTCACCGTTTTTGTTCAAAATACTAACTAATCAATATACTATATGAAAAAAACTTTACTATTATTAGCAACCTTTTGTTGCACATTAGTGGTTCACGCCGTGGACGGAAGTCTGTTAAAGAAATTTACCGTGGGAGAAGGCAAACAGGTTATCTTTTCACAGGGCAACCTGCAATACCAAGCCAGCACCAACACTTGGCGTTTCGCCGAGAATCAGTATGACACTGTCGGTGCAAACAATGTCAATATCGCTGCCGACTATGACGGTTGGATTGACCTCTTCGGTTATGGAACCGGAAACGCACCGATCCAAAACAGCACAAACGCCGCTGATTATGCCAGTTTCACAGATTGGGGTATTAATGCCATCAGTAACGGTGGTGACCAAGCCAATTTCTGGCGCACACTGACCAAGGACGAATGGGATTATCTGTTGCGTCTGCGTCCGAACGCCAACAACTTAGTAGGAGCAGGTACAGTTGCCGGCGTTCCGGGACTAATCATCCTGCCGGACGTGTGGGAGGAAGGTTATTGGACAACTATCAACTCGTTCGAAGATTTAGGTATCAATGTTAGTAGTATCGGTTATTCGTGCGAAGAAGATACTCTCTTTTTGCAGAATATCTACGATGCGGACTATTGGACTCAAATGGAATATGAAGGTGCGCTCTTCTTGCCGGCTGCCGGTCATCGCGATGGCATAGAAGTGAGCGCAGTCGGTTCTTTGGGCGAGTATGCTTGTTCAACTCCCGACACAGAAAACGAAGACGGTTCGTACAAATTGCTATTTGATAACAGCACCGCGCACCCGAACGACCCAAGCACCCGTCATCAAGGTTATAGTGTGCGTTTGGTCAAAGATGCGGAGAATATTATCGACACCATTCGCATTACTTATGAGGCTCCTAAAGCCGGCGATGCAGCCCCTCGATCCGGTACCACAGTAACTTCCGGTACTGGCACTGCGACTATTCCCGATGGTGTACACTATATATTGACCGGTTACAGTTTCTACTCCGATAGAGGAAACGGCTTTAGCGAGAATATCTTCGTCCAAAACACCAAATACTTGGTGCAATTCTATATTGAACCGGAAGATGGTTATTATTTCCCAACCAGCAAAGAAGGCTATCCCGGCACACGTCAGATAGTTTGTATCGTCAACGGTGACACATTAGATTCGCGAATAAACGGATGGAGATTCGGTGTCAATCAGACACAATTGGGAGTGGGATATATATTCCAAACAGGTGCTTTTGAAACACCCGTAGAGATAAATGAATTGTACCTCTCTTTTGATGAGTTACACGTACCTAAAGCCGGCGATTCCATCCCGCAGATAGCCATCACACCGGACACCAGCCTCTACTACTCCGTTTGCTTGGTGGATGTACCAGGAAGAAGCGGTTATCACATCCGTAGTTACTCCATCAAAGACGAAGATGGTACGTCGCTGGATGGTGTGGAGGTCTTTGCTGAGAACACCACTTACCGCGTAGAAGTGGAAATAGAGAAAGAGGACGGTTACGTCTTCCCGATGAACGGCAGCAAGCCGGATGTCAATAATATCAGAGCCGTACTCAATGCTACAGATATGGGAAAGACGGATATGCGTGGCGGCTCCAATGGCCGTGTGTACTTGTATACCTACTTCACCACCGGCAAGATTGAGGGTCCGAAGATTGAGGTCGATACGATTCGTATTACCTTCGTTCAGCCAAACGCAGGTGACCCGTCTCCTAAATCCGGCTCCACACTCATCACACCGACAGACCCGACATTCTCTATCTCTTGTCATGTGTCCGTTCCCGACAATGCCGGTTATGACCTGCTTGGCTTCCGCTTATGGACAGGAGGCACCTTCTCTAACTCTTATTCGGAAACAACCTTCCAAGAGAACACACAGTATAAGATTCAGGTACACCTGATGGCATCTGAAGGCTATACGTTCCCGATGAATGGTTACTATCCGGATAGATGGAATATGGTTTTCTATGTGAATGACACACTGGTTGAGATAAGTGATGTAAGCACTTGGAACAATGGAGAGATTGGCGTAAGCTACAGATTCACCACCGGTAGCATTCCTACCGGCATCGACCAAATCGTCAATCGTCAGTCGTCCAATCGAAAATTGATTATCGACGGTCAGATTTTCATCCAACATGGTGACAAGATCTATACACTGCAAGGTCAAGAGATTAAGTAAGGCCGATAGCCTTATGCAAAACAAAAGATTCCTATCTCGGGCAGAGGTAGGAATTTTTTGTTGATTAATACCCTACAAAAACCCGATGAAACCTCGATATGAGTTCGACTTGCCTTCGAGATGAGTTCGATGTGAGCTCGATAGGAGCTTGGTAGGATACCGAAAAACGGAGAAAAAGAACACGATTATGCTGCAAAACCGCCCATTCGAAACGTTTCGTACCATTTTAATACCAAATATATGTTATACAACACGTTAGCGTATTTTTTTGTAAAAATTGCAGAGAAAAAATAAAAAAAGACTTGCACGTTCAAAAAAAAAGTAGTACCTTTGCCCCGTCAATAAAACAAAAAGCAACTTATGTTACACAAAATCAAGCGTTTACGTATACTAAATTCTCAGGCCGTAAGTTTCTTGCGTTTTTCTCTCATTCTTTCATTTTATATTTTAGAATGTTTCGATTTGTCTTTTGAAACATTTCGATAGCACGGTTTCCACCGCGCTGTCTCTTTGTATGGAAGTATGGCAAAATTGACAACAAGAAAACACGAGATAATATAACACCATAAATAACAATCATTTAACTAATCATTTAACATTAAACAACATGAAAAAGTTTTTCCTTCTCCCCTTGTTGCTGACTGCAACTATGGTATTCGCGGATGATGCTGTTCTCGTAGAGAGTTTCAGCGAAGTCGTTCAAACCGGTAGTTCGGGAACAGCCGGAGCAACGTGGGCTGGTGACGTTTGTACTTGGACCAACAAGTATGCTCGTCGCGGTACAAATGACTTGATAAACGGCAAACAAGCAACCTGGATTACCATGGATCCAAGTGTGCGCGGCTACATAAAGACCACTAATCTAGAAGGCGGTATCAAGTCTGTTTCTTTCGATTACGCCCAATTCGGAGCAGAAGCAGCAACCACTTTAAAATGGAAAGTTACCGCAGGCTCCGTTTCTGACACTATCGTACGCGATGGTGATAATGGAGGAAACAAGGACAACCCTGATACTTATAGCCATAACTTTGCTTGCAAGTCAAATGCTCAGTTTGAAATTTTCAATGTATCCATGATGGAAAACGGAGATGTACCCGCTTCCGGTAAGGCTCGTCTGCTGGTTGGCGATATCACCATTACCCCATATCTGCTTTATACAACAAAAGAGGACACATTGGATCTGCGTCTCGGTTCAAACAAAATCATCAATGCAGGTTTGATCAACAATACCGATGAAGGCAGCGTAGTATATTCAATTAGCGACAACACTATCGGTGC
>JAEEHO010000311.1 GCA_016280845.1 Paludibacteraceae bacterium
CATCGGCTGCGCCGGCGGCGGGTCGAACCTGGGCGGGCTCATCGCGCCGTTCATGGGCGAGAAGCTGCGCGGCGAGGCGGACTACCGCATCGTCGCCGTCGAGCCAGCGAGCTGCCCGTCGTTCACGCGCGGCAGGTACGCCTACGACTTCTGCGACACGGGCCGCATCTGCCCGCTAGCGAAGATGTACACCCTTGGCGCGGACTTCATACCGTCCGCGAACCATGCGGGAGGTCTCCGCTACCACGGCATGAGCTCGACACTGTCGGAGCTCTACGACCAGGGGCTCATGTCCGCCGTCAGCGTGAAGCAGACGGACGTGTTCGCGGCCGCGCAGTACTTCGCGCGCACGGAGGGCATCCTCCCCGCGCCGGAGTCGAGCCACGCGATCCGCGCGGCGATCGACGAGGCCGTGAAGTGCCGCGAGGAGGGGAAGGCGGAGACGATCCTCTTCGGGCTCACCGGCACCGGCTACTTCGACATGACGGCCTACCAGGCGTACAACGACCACACGATGGGCGACTACATCCCGACGGACGAAGACCTCGCCGCGTCGTTCGCGAAGCTCCCCAAGGTCGGCTGAAGAAGAGGAGGAATCCCGATGAACAAGGCGCTGGAAAGGTATCTGAAGGAGGGGGGCAAACTCGGCTCGCTCGCGAAGCGCCCCAGGAAGCGCGCCGCGACGGAGGCCTTTCCATGCGACCCTGCGGACGTGTTCGACAGGCAGGTGACGGCGCTTGCGACGCGCCTTGGGCGCATCGGCGCGAAGGACGTCGTCATCGGGATTTCCGGCGGGCTCGACTCCGCCCTCTGCCTCCTCGCCGCGTACGGCGCGTTTGCGTCGCTCGGACTCGACAAGTGCGGCATACACGTCTATACGATGCCAGGCTTCGGGACGACGAAGCGGACGAAGGGCAACGCCGACCTCCTTTGCGAGGGGCTCGGGCTCGAGCTGGAGACGATCGACATCACGAAGGCGTGCCGCCAGCACCTGAAGGACATCGGACACGACGGGAAGACGCCCGACGTCACGTTCGAGAACGCGCAGGCGCGCATGAGGACGATGATCCTCATGGACAAGGCGAACATGGTCGGCGGGATTGTCCTCGGGACGGGCGACATGAGCGAGATAGCGCTCGGATGGTGTACGTACAACGGCGACCACATGTCGATGTTCGGCGTCAACTCGGGCGTCCCGAAGACAGTCGTCCGCAAGGTCTGCGACCTGTGGGCGGACGCGGTGCTGGACGGAGCGGACGCGAAGAGCCCGCTCCGGAAGTCCGCGAAGGCCCTGAAGGACATCGTCGCGACGCCCGTCTCGCCGGAGCTGGTGAAGGGGCAGAAGACCGAGGACAAGATCGGCCCATACGAGCTCCACGACTTCTTCATCTGGAACTTCGTCGTGAACGGGCTCGACCGCGCGGACCTCCTGGCGGCGGCCAAGAAGTTCTTCAAGGGCGTATATCCGGTCGCGCTCATCAAGAAGACGCTCGACACGTTCCTCTCGCGGCTTGTCTCGCAGGCGTTCAAGCGCAACTGCGCGCCGGACGGTATCAAGGTGTTCCCGTTCGACTTCTCGCCGGGCGGCTGGTGGATCCCCTCCGACCTCCCGCGCAACATCCTCTGACGCCGCCACGTTCTGCTGCGGCTGTAGCCCGGGCCGTAACCACGGAGTTACGGAAAAATGGTATAATATGCGGTGACGCGATGATGGAAACGACATCAGAAGACGCGCAAGTGAAGTATTCGGCTGCATACTCCACGGGCGCGGAGCGTGTCTTTGTTTTTCTACGGGGGTGGGCGTGCGCCGGCATTCCCACCGCCAACGGGAGTGATGTAAGTTGAAACGATTTGATAAACCGATACTGGTCACAAGGCCGTATCTGCCGCCGATTGAAGATTTCAAGCGGGGGTGCGAGGAGATATGGGCTAACCAGTGGTTGACGAACAACGGGCCGATGCTGCAGCGCTTCCAGAAGGAGCTGTCGCGGTATCTCGGCGTGCCGGAGACGAATCTCGCGCTGTTCAACAACGGGACGCTGGCGCTGGAACTGGGCTACTATGCGATGGGGCTTTCGGGTGGCGATGTGATAACGACGCCGTTCACCTTCGTCGCGACGAGCCATGCGCTGAAGCGCATCGGGGCGAATCCCGTCTTTGCGGACGTCGACCCGGAGGCGATGTGCCTTTCGCCGGAGGCGGCTGAGAAGTTGATCACGCCGAGGACAAAGGCAATTGTGCCGGTGCATGTATATGGGAATGTGTGCGATGTAGAGGGATTTGAGAGATTGAGCGAGAAGTACGGGGTGAAGATCATATATGATGCCGCGCATGCGTTTGGGATTTTCAACCACGGAATACACGGAACACACGGAAAGGGTGTAGAAGAGAGCAGGAAGAGCATCGGGGCGTGTGGCGACATGAGCATGTTCTCGTTCCATCCGACGAAGCTGTATCATTCGTGCGAGGGTGGGTTGCTGGTGTTCAAGGATGAGAAGGTTCAGGAGAAGTTGTTTGAGCTAAGGAACTTCGCGATTCACGGCGAACTAAGCTGCACGGACGTCGGCTCGAACGCAAAGATGAACGAACTCCAGGCGCTGATGGGGCTGGAGTGCTTGAAGAAGATAGACGAGTTGTTGGATTATCGTCAGAAGATTTACGATACGTATGCAGAGGTCTTCGCAGGTTGTGAGGAAGTGATACTTATCCCGCACTCGCAGAACAAGGCGTATGTTCCGGTCTTGTTCAAAGACTTTGCCACCCGTGAGCGAGTGTATAAAGAGTTGAAGGAGAAATGTAACGTATTCTCTCGACGGTACTTCTATCCACTTCTGACAGACTTCGCGCCTTACTCCTACGCGAAGGGGACTTGTCCTGTTGCTGAGACCTTGGCTTCGCGCGTCTTGACACTGCCAACCTATTACCGCTTGCAGATTGAAGATGTCAAGGCGATTGCAGAGAATGTGATGGAGATTGTTGGTTGAACGCTGCGTCGGATGAGAATTGGTGAAATAATGGAGGAGTCGGACAAGTCAAATTTATCTGCGGGGATGCGCAGTAGTAATATTGAATTGTTGCGTATTGTAGCGATGCTCGCCATCGTCGCTCATCATTATGTTGTAAACTCTACGGTGTGGGAATTGTTCGATCCTGTCCGTCCAACGGCCAATTCGATTTTCCTCCAACTCTGGGGTATGTGGGGAAAGACGGCAATAAATGTTTTTGTTTTGATTACGGGTTATTTCATGTGTCAAAGCAGGTTGACAGCGAAACGTTATATGAAAATTCTTCTTCAGATCATTTTCTACTCATGGGTGATGTGGTTCGTTCTTGCAGCTTTCGGCTATGAGCATTTGAGCTTGGTCGGAGCGGTAAAACGATTGTACTGCCATTACATTCTTACATGTCAGGACAATGGCTTCGTTCCGGCGTTCATGTGGATGTATCTTCTTATACCAGCTTTGAACGTATATTTACGAGGTGCGTCTAAAAAGAATCTATATGGCACAATCGGAGTTCTAGTTGTAATGTTTTCGTTGTGCGGGACGATCCTCAACGCCAATGTCTATCATCATGTGTTTTGGTATGCGACATTGTATCTGGCTGGCGCTGCAATTAGGATGTATCCGTTCCAATGGATGAATTGTAACAAAGTTTGCGCTTGCCTTCTGACTATTTCTGTTGTGGCGGCATGGTGCAGTGTGGTTGGCCTGGATTTCATGGCGCAGTGGTTGGGGCGTCCAACAAGATCCCCCTACTTTTTCGTGTCTGATTCACACAAGATGCTGGCCCTGTCAACGGCGTTGTTTATGTTTCTTGTGTTCAAGAATTGGAAAGTACCGCAATCGCGGTTTGTCAATGCGGTTGCCTCTACGACATTTGGTGTTTTGCTCATACACGCAGCAACGGATGGAATGAGAAAATGGCTGTGGCAGGATTTCATAAACGTTCCATGTGCGTATTCGTTTTCGCTGCCGGCATTGGTTGCATATTCGGTTGTGGCGATGATTGGGGTGTTTGCGGCCTGTTCCGTATTGGATTATTTTCGGATAAGGTTTCTAGAACGCCCTCTATTCGGGTATTTAAAGAACCACGGAATCCGTTGAACAACATATACTGAGGCCTTTTCGGTAAACACATACAAGACTATTTGCCCAGATGCAGCGCGGTGTCCATTTTCCGAGGACATCGCCAACCGCATCCTGTGCCTGCCGCTGTACTATAAGTTGCCGACAGAAGATGTCAAGTCGATTGCGGAAGATTTGGTTGAATTCCTAAATTAAGGAGGTTAGGATGTCGAAAGTCTATATCAAGAGGTTTGGGCCGATAGAAGATGGTGCTGTGGATACTGATGGATGGATAGATTTTGCTAAAGTTTCAGCATTTTGTGGCCCACAGGGCAGTGGTAAAAGTACAGTTGTTAAAGTTTTTGCATTTTTCACATGGCTAGAGAAAGTGTTGACTCGCGGTGATCATAAAGAATCTACATGGCTACAGAAAAATAAGTTCCCAAAGGAGTTCAGAGACTTTCATAATGTGTCAGACTATTTCCGTAAGGGTACGATTCTTCGTTATAGAGGATTGTCATATGAGTTTGACTGGGAGAATGACATTTTTTCTTTAAAGAAAACAGGTGTTGGGACGAACTATATGATCCCAAAGATCATGTACGTCCCTGCTGAACGTAATTTTATGTCGGTTATTGAAGCTGTGGATCAAGTTAAGAATATACCCTTAAATCTTAAAACAATGATTCGAGAATTCCTTGAGGCATGCAAGTATTTCTCGGGAGGTATAAACATCCCTGTGCCTGGTTTCTCGTTTGTTTATGATAAGCTTAATCGGATAGGGAAGATACGGCTAGATAATGGAGGCGAGGTTCGTTTGTCCGCAGCATCAAGTGGACTCCAGTCGATAATGCCATTGTTTCTGGTGAGTGAATACCTTTTTAGGCAGCTGATCGAGGAGAAAGATCCGTCAAAGAACATGAGTTTGGAGACGTACCGGCGGATTATGGATGAGGTGTTTGTAAAGTTGTCGGTTGAAGAACTTCCAGAGGCAATGCTACAAGGTCTGTCGCAATACAATGCAGCTCTGACGCGCCGGTTTATAAACATTGTAGAAGAACCAGAGCAGAATTTGTTCCCTACATCTCAGGCGCGGATATTATTCAAGCTTCTAGAATATGTCAAGGGGAGTGAACAGTTCCATGATAACCAACTTGTATTGACAACGCATAGCCCATACATAATCGAATATTTGCAGCTTGCAACCTTGGCGGCAGAAAAACCTGAAGTAATGGTAACTAATGCTAAGCTTGCTTCTGGGCTTACGGAGAGATCCCTTGTCCGCAAGGAAGACGTGTTTCTTTACGAAACATTCAGCGACGGGACTATTAGAAGGCATGTGGGTGAAGACGGATTTCTTCCTGACGCGAATACGCTTCACAAAGTTTTTGAATGTATTTCCGATGACTGCGCTTCCATATTAGAATGGCAAGATAGACAGATTTAAGATGATTGATTTCTTAAATAATCACGATGGACTCTGCAAGTCCATTTCGTTAGACGGCTTCTGGATTTGTGACGATGACTTACATCCTTATGCATATTTGGATGTTTTATCGTCTGCCAGAGGATGCAGAGTCCTGAATGGCGCGATGAAAAGGCTAGTGTTCCGACCTGTCGATAAGGCCCTTTACAGTAACGCAGATCATTGCCGTTGTGACGCTTTATTGCGTACGGACAATATGGATCAGTTTTATTTTGTGGAACTTAAAGACTGGGTGGTGTCAGGATGGTATAAGCATGGTATAGAACAGTTAGAGACGACGATAGAGGATTTCCGGCAGTCGCACCCTGGAGTTTTAGATGCCGCAAAGTATCGCTCTGCATATGTGGTTAATATACGGAAACATAAATTTGTACGGACCCACATTGAGACAATGAGAAATTTTGTACGCAAGTATCATGTGCTTTTACGTGAAACACAACCAATTGAGATACGCTGATATGAAACAAAAAGAACTTGTGTTCTCGCGCCGCTATTTTTATCCGCTCTTGACTGATTTCGCGCCGTATGGGTATGGGAAAGACACTTGTCCTGTTGCTGAAGATTTGGCTTCGCGGGTGCTGACGCTTCCGACATACTACGGTCAGCCGCTTGAGGGTGTCAAGGAGATTGCTGATAATGTAAAGGGGATGGTAATTCGATGAAAAAAAACTTATACATCATTGGGGCTCGTGGATTTGGACGTGAGTTGGCTCTTGAATTACCGAGCTGGAATGGTTTTTGCGAGCATTATGATATCAAGGGATTTCTAGATGACAAGGCTGATGCTCTTGACGGGTTTACTGGTTATCCGCCCATAGTGTCTTCGGTCGAGGCCTTTATGCCAGATAAGGACGATGTCGTGGTTTGTGGATTAGGTGCGGTAAAATGGCGCAAAAAGTATATAGAACTACTTCTCGAAAAAGGATGCCGGTTTGATACTTTCCTTGCGCCAACTGTAAGAGTGAAGGCAACAGCTAGAATAGGTATGGGTGTTGTTGTGCTAAGTAATTCAGGTGTTTCTGCAGATGTAGTAGTTGGTGATTTTGTACTCTGTCATCCAAATGTAACACTTGGCCATGACACAAAGATTGGTAGTCATGCAGTTCTGGAGAATGGTGTGTTTTGTGGAGGCTTTGTGGAAGTAGGCTCTGCTGCTACTTTGCATACACGGGCGACAGTGCTTCCCCATTGCAAGATAGGCGAAAATGCTGTTGTGGGGGCTTGCAGTTGCGTAATTAGCAAGGTAAAAGCAGGAGTTACTGTATTTGGTAATCCAGCGCATAAGATTGTTATCTAAATAATCCAAGCGGAGAATACAATGGACATCAATACATTCATAGACAACTTTGCTGGGCAGTTGGATGAGACTCCAGCAGACCAGATTAAACCTGAAACGAACTTTCGAGACCTTGATGAGTGGAGTTCGCTTGTCGCGCTTTCCATTATCGCTATGGTTGATGAAGAGTACGGTGTTACACTGAAAGGGGCTGATATTAAGTCTGCTGTTACAGTGCAAGATTTGTATGATGCAGTAAAATCGAAAATGTGATAGTCTTAGAATGAGTTCATACAATCCATTTTCTCTTAGTGGCAAAACTATTCTTGTGACTGGTGCGTCATCGGGAATAGGACGAACTACGGCCATCGAATGTTCCAAGATGGGCGGACGAGTCGTTATAACTGGTCGAGATTCAAATAGGCTACAGGAAACTTATCAAGAACTTGTTGGTGTTGACCATGTGCAGGTTGTTGCAGATTTAACTGATTCGAAAGATGTTGACAGTCTAGTTGATTCTTGTGGAATATTGGATGGGCTCGTGCTTTGCGCCGGTATCGGCAAGATATCGCCGTTTCAATTTTGTACCCAGGATAAAATGAACGATGTTTTTGCAATCAATTATTTCTCGCCAGTCGAGTTGCTTCGCAGATTGGTTAAGAAGAAAGTTATTGCCAAATGCGGTTCGGTGGTTTTTGTTGCGTCGATCGGGGGATGCCCAGGTGGAAAGTTCACATATGGGAATGGGATATACGGAGCGTCCAAAGCTGCCTTGTGGTCTATGATGCGGTTTGCGGCCAAGGAGCTTGCGATAAGGAAAATCCGCGTCAATGGAGTCAATCCCGGCATGGTCGAGACAAATTTGATTAAACACGGCATAATCACCGATGAACAGCACAAGGCAGATATGGAGACCTATCCACTTAAAAGATATGGACAGCCCGAAGATATTGCGCATGGAATAGTCTATTTGCTCTCTGATGCAGCTTCTTGGGTGACTGGACATTCGCTAGTAATAGACGGCGGGTGTACAATCTAAAAGACAAACCAAATAGGAGTTGATGTAATGTCGGTTTCTACATATTCGCATGTTTCCGTTACTGGCTTAAAGACCGTTGTCCCCGCTCAATATGTGGACATTGATGACGAATTGGAATTCTTTGGAAATGATGCCGTTCGTCTTGCGAGGGAGAAAAAACAAGTTGGGTATGGCAGAAGGTATATTGCGGAAGCCGCAACAACCGTTTGCGATATGGCGTGTCACGCCGCCGAGTGTCTTATTAGTGAGATGTCGGTGGACAAAAGCGAAATAGATCTTTTGGTGTTTGTTAATCAGGCTCCAGAATATGTCGCGCCATGTGACGCATGTCTTGCTCAAGGGCGCCTTGGTTTGAGTAAATCATGCGCTGCGGTAGATTTGAACCTAGGTTGTTCAGGTTGGCCTTATGCGCTTATGACTGCTCATGCGTTGATGTCTAGCGGAGGCTTTAGGAAAGGCCTTGTGCTTGCGGGTGATGTGCCTTCGAGAAAAGCTGATAAGCAGAATCGGAAGAAAGTTCAGCTTTTTGGAGATGCAGCATCAGCAACGCTTCTTGAATATAATGCTGCAAAAGATATTAAGGCGACTTTTGTATGTGGTACCGATGGTGCTGGATGGGAAAGCTTGGTGTGTCCTTTTGGTGGAATGAGAAATCCCATAACGCATGAAGTTCTAGATTATTCCGCTGTGGATGCTTCTGGTAGCGTGTGGCATGCGATGCATTCAGTTATGAAGGGTGAGGATGTGTTTGCGTTTACGCTTGAGGTTGCGCCGAAACTCATTCGTGAGACGGTGGATGCAGCAGGTTGGCAGGTGGAGGATGTTGGGCTTTTTGCCATCCATCAGGCGAATAAGATGATTGTAAAGTCAATTGCCAAAAAAGCTAAATTACCGCCAGAAAATGCTCCTTGGGAGACTTTTTCAAAATATGCCAACAATTCTACAAATTCCGTGGTGACGGTTATATGCGATCAGCTTAACGGAAGAAAGGCAGACAAAGTGATAGCATGCGCATTTGGCGTCGGGTTGTCATGGGGGGCGGCTGCTCTTGATCTGAGTGGAATGTACAACGGTGGGATTTCTTTCTATGAGGAGCAAAAGAAGGTTGTAGGCGTTGGAGAGACGCTTGAGCATTATCGGAAGATATTCTGCGGCGAAATATGAGGTCTTAATATGGCATTCTTTCAATTTAATAATATCCGCGTGGGTGGCATTGCGTGTGCTGTTCCGGTCAATAAGATAGAAACGGAATTTTACAAGACTCTTTTTGGCGACGAAGAGGTCGAGAAATTCATGGCGATGACAGGTGTGCGCAGTGCGCATCGCACGCTTGAACATCAGACGACGAGCGATCTTGGTTTCAGAGCCGCGAGAGAGCTTCTGGCAAAGAAGGGCATATCGCCAGATGAAATCGGAGCATTGATATTCTCATCGCACAGCCCTGACTATCGCCGCCCGTCAACAGCGTTCGTTTTGCAGCACCGATTGGGAATCCCCAAGGAGTCAGTCTGTTTCGACATCAGCCTTGGGTGTTCGTCTCTTGTTGTGGGAATGCAGACGGCTGCTTCGCTAATGACCACCAGCGACATATCAAAGGCATTGGTAATTGTCGGTGATACGGCGGGGAAATCGGTCTATCCAAAAGACCGTAGCTCTGCCATGCTCTTTGGCGATGCGGGTGCGGTGATGCTTTTGGAGAAGACTGACGATTCAAATGATTCAATAAGCGGAATGATTCGTAGCGATGGTTCTGGCTATCGCTATATGATCGTTCCTGGCGGCGGGTATCGCAATCTTCATGCGAGCGAAGAGGTTGTGATGTGTGAGGACGGTAATCCACGATCCCTGATGAATTCTTTCATACAAGGTACATCGGTTTTCACATTTACGATTTTTGATGTCCCGAGGCTAATAAAGGATTTCTGGGCGAAAACGGGGACGGGGCCGGATTACTTTGATTGCTTTGCATTCCATCAAGCCAATCTTTACATTCTGAAGCAGATTGCCAAGAAGACTAAAATGGATTTCGCGAAGATGCCGATAACGCTTGATCGTTACGGAAACACATCCGGAGCATCGGCTATTGTTTCGATGTGTGACCGCTATGGCAACGATTCCGATTCAAAGAGGATCAAGGTGATGTCGTGTGGTTTTGGTGTTGGCATATCGCTAGGTGCAACAATGTTTGAGATTGGCACCGAAGACATCTTGCCGATTTTTGAGGACGAGGCAATATATGAGGATGGATTGATTACCAATCCAAACCAATTGTACGATAAGAAATGATAAAAGAGACCGTCCATGACCAAGACGAATATCTTTGACTATTTTGAGGCTACGGCGAAAAGGTTGTCGGATAAGCTTGCATTGTCCGATGGCAAGAATGCTGTCACGTTTGGGCAATGGTTTGATTACGCTGAGCGGATAGGCTCTGCCATAATAGAGGCTACAGGACGAGTGATCCGCCGCCCAGTTCTCGTGTTTGTCGACAGACGTATTGAAACACTTGTTGGCTTCATGGGAGTGGTCGCAAGCGGCAACTTCTATGTTCCAATCGATTGCAAAATGCCAGCTGAGCGTGTTCGGCATATAATAAATGTGCTTGATCCTGTAGCGGCGCTTACATTGTCTGATGCCGATGATGCGATCCTTGGTGAGGCAGGTTGTAAGTGCACCAGTTTCAGAATATCTGAATTGTGGATGCATGATACCAATCGTGTCGCACTTGCAGATGTGCGCGGAGGTCTAATCGACCTTGACCCGGTATATTGCATTTTCACAAGCGGTTCAACTGGAGTGCCCAAAGGCGTGCTTATACCACACCGAGGTATGGTTGATCTTGGCCGATGGATTTTAGGTAGGTTTGATTTGGCCGAGGATGATGTAATTGGCAATCAGGCTCCATTCTACTTTGACGGATCGGTGAAGGATATCTGCATTTGCATCATGGCAGGGGCTACAATGCATATCATTCAGAAGAAGTGCTTTGCATTTCCCAAACTGCTTGGACAGTTCCTCAATGATAAAAAGGTTACCTCCATCTGGTGGGCGACATCGGCTGTGATCCTAACTGCCAATAGTGGAATTCTTGAGTCCAATCCACCTAAGCATATTCGGTTTGTTACATTCGGTGGGGAGGCAATGCCGGCCAAGCAATTGTCGCAGTGGAGACGTGCAGTGCCTAATGCGGTTTATGTAAATCTTTATGGTCCTACTGAGTTTTCTGTTGATTCAACCTACTATGTTGTTGACCGCGACTTTGCTGAAGGGGAATCCGTACCCATAGGAAAGCACTGCGAAAACAAGTGTGTTCTTGTGCTGAATGAAGACAACAAGCCTGTTGCCGTCAACGAACCTGGAGAGCTTTGCATGAGGGGTTCTGGCCTTGCGCTTGGCTATTACAATAATAAGGCAAGGACCGATGAGGTGTTTGTGCAGAATCCGTTGCATGACCTATACTCGGACAAAATATATCGCACAGGCGATATCGTAAAGTACAATGAACGCGGAGAATTGCTTTTTGTGTCACGTAAGGATTTCCAGATAAAGCACATGGGGAACCGCATTGAACTTGGAGAAATTGAGACGGCAGTCGATTCTATATCTGGCATTGTGTCGGCAGCTTGCATTTATGATAAGCCGGGCGAGAAGATTGTGCTCTATTATGTGACAGCAGATGGTCTGGATCGAGATATTATTAACCTTATAAAGGACAAGATTCCGAAATACATGTTCCCGAATGTCTGCTTCCGTTTGCCGAAAATGCCTTACAATGCAAACGGCAAGATTGATCGCCAGGAATTGAAAAGGGCATACGAAGCAACATAATTATTGGTGGAGTAATGAGACAAATATTGTCTATATCCCAATATCAGGAAATTGTGCGCCGATACAAGAAACAAGGTACGGCTGCTAATGATTATTTGCAGAATGAGGTTGGCTCACTTGTTTCGGAGGGGAGGATCTACTGTTTTGAGGGGGAAGCCAATGTTGCCTTCTCGGTTAAAGGGGGAATAGGTTCTCGAATATACTATTACGTAAACGATTGGGACGAGAAAATTCGATTGCCGGATGATGATTGCGTCGTGGAATTGTTGTATAGAGAATCGTGTGGTTTGCCGGAGAAAGAGCTTTTATATCTTTTAAGTCTAGGGTTTGAAAAGAATCTTATCAGAGACCAGTATTGCGCAATGACAGGCAATTGTAGTATTTTGGCTGAAGAAGGTAAATGCATTGTTGATAATGCGCAATTGATAGAAGACATCAAAAAAGCTGCGGAGCTTTTCAACAGGTCTTTTGATAACTTGAGTGGATGTTATATAGGTGAAGCAGAGTATGGCCCGCTTCTTGCAGGCAAATGTATTCTTATTGCGAGGGATGCCGGAGGTGGGTTCTTGGGAGCGCTTCATCACTCAAAAAATGGTCGAGTTTCAAATTTAATACACCTTGCTGTAGCAGAAAACGCCAGAGGAATGGGCATCGGCAAAAGATTGTGCAGCTATTGGATTTCAGCAAACAGTGAGGACGCAAAAACTAGATTTGCGCTTTGGGTTCAACGGCAGAATGAGAGGGCGATCTCACTCTATAAAAGCATTGGTTTTGTTCACAATGGCAAAACAACATTATCGCTGATAAAAAGGAAAAACGAAAATGGATAAATTGTTGGGGATCCTTAAGGGCATCCGTCCTGATGTTGATTTTGAAAACGAGACCTCATTGGTAGATGACGGCATTCTCGATTCTTTCGATGTGGTATCTATAATATCTGAACTGGATGATGCCTTTGGTGTTCAGATTCGCATTGATGAGCTTGACCCGGAGAATTTCAACTCCGCCGCGAGCATCATGGCACTGATTGAGAAACTGAAGAAATAAAGGTTGGAGTCATGTACAACCCAATGAGCTTAGAAGGTAAGAGAATCCTTGTAACGGGAGCATCTTCTGGCATAGGTGCTGCATGCGCTATTGAAGCATCTAAATTGGGCGCTAGTTTGGTGTTGACTGGTCGGCGAGAAGACGCCTTGAAGGGGACTTTGGAGGCATGCACAGGAAGTGGACATGCTATTATACCAGGGGATATAACTAGTAATTTATTTGTTGATGATCTTATCGCCCGATCTGCTGTATTGGATGGCTTAGTATATGCTGCAGGGATTGCTCCAATGATTCCTGCAAGGTATATATCAGAAGACAAGATGCTTGAGACATTTAGAGTGAACTGTTTTGCGTTTTTACGGATAATAGGACTCTTGTCGCAGAACAAATTTCACAAAAGCCCTTTTTCCGCCGTTGCGATATCTTCAACATCAGCGTTTGTAGGCGTTCCTGGCGGGGCTGTATATTGTGCGTCAAAAGGTGCGATGTCGGCTTCTATAAAAGCGTTAGCAGTAGAATTGTCCCCCAAAGGGATGCGAGTAAATTCAGTATGCCCTTCAACAATACGAACGCCAATGTTTGAACGGGAAGTGGGCGGGAATGCGCAGCTCTCAGAGGGGTTGGTGGCAAAAATCCGAGAAAAGCAACCGTTGGGAATCGGTCTCCCAGGGCAAGTTGCTAGCGTTGTGTGTTTTTTATTAAGCGAGGCGAGTTCCTTCATGACTGGCACAGATGTGCTTGTCGATGGTGGTAAATTGGCTTTGTAGAATAAACAAATAAAGCAAAGGAGAAAGACAATGACAGCAGAAGAAAAGATCGCAATGCTTGAGGATGTACTCGAGGTCGAGCAAGGGACATTGCGTCCAGAAACTGCGCTTGCCGACATAGACGAGTATACCTCGATAGCAAAACTATCAGTAATCGTGATGTTTGATGACGAGTTCGGCAAGAAGATTACTGGCGAAAAACTTCGCGAGTTCAAGACCGTCGGCGATATTCTCGCCGAAATGGGCTGAGGCAAACTGCTTGGGCACGATTGACAATCCTAGTGTATGGTGCGCTGCCGTATTCGCATGGCTCTGTTCTGAGTTGTTAAACACAATGAGGAATAACATTATGAGGATACTAAGAAAGATATTTGACATGACAAAGGTACAAACTATTGTTATGAAAGGTATTTGCGCAACCATCGGGGGACTGGGCGTGCTAGTGGGGCGGAGCCACGAATACGGAGGCCATGTGCTAGTTAGGTCAATTTGTGCTCAGGATTAGCACGTGAGGGTTCGAATCCCTCTCCGTCCCTCATTTATTGCCTATGACTATGGACAATCGTAGTTGATGTCTAATCAATCCTTAAAATCCAAGGTCGCAAAGGGGGCGTGTGGACGCTGATGGAGAAGATGTCCACTCAGGTCGTCGGGTTTGTTGGCAGGGCTACGATAGCTGAACTGAAAAGGAGGAGAGAATGCTGCTAAATTTCTCAGTGTCAAACTTTAGGTCATTTGGTGAGCAGGAGACGTTTTCATTGATAGCGGGGTCACGGGAGGCCAACCACAGGTCGCACCTTGTCGAGGTAAGCGGTGCGCAAGCAAGCGCACTCAGAACGGCTGTAGTTTATGGCGCGAACGGATCAGGAAAGTCCAACCTGTATCGTGCAATTAAATTTGTGCATGACATGGCAACCAGAGACATTGCAATTGAAGGCGCGATTAGATGTCCACGCTTTGCATTTGGGATGTTGCCAGAGGATGATTCCATGTTCCGCATGTCGTTTGCGTCTATGGGTGGTGTCTATTCGTATGAAATTGTTATTAGGGCAGGTTTGATCGTCCGAGAGTGCGTGGGCAAGCTGATTAAGGAAAGGTTTGAGACGCTTTTTGAACGAACATACGATACGTCAAAAGACGAAACATCCGTGCATTTGGGCAAGACGTTTGAAGGTGTAATGCCTGAAAAGATTAAAGCACTTGCCGTTGTCGGACCGGTGAAGCCCCGCACTTTTCTTTCTTTAGTTAGCGAGAGTGTACCGCATGTCGAACAGCGCGGCGAAGATCTGGCGGCAATCTGCGACTGGTTTGACAAGCTGTTGTTCATAGCGCCTAATGAGGAGTTTGGCGGCAGCTTGGTGTCAGAATATGCAAAGCCGGACTTTCACGAATTTGCGAGGTTGATCTTGGAGGCGGCGGCCGGTGTAAGCGACGTGTGGATTGATTCGCGTGAAATGAACGAAGTTGAAATTAGAGATGTGTTGCCGAAAGACAAGATAGAGGGAACTTTTGAGGCTCTTCGCCATAACGTCCCGGTTGTGATGAGTTCCACGGCTGGAGCGCGCGGCATGATTGAGCGCAATGCCGGCAACCTTTACAAGATGAGCATTCTCAGGGCGATGCATCGGCTTGAGAATGGCGAAGTTGGAATGTTGGACATTAGCGACGAGTCCGATGGGACGCGGCGGTTGCTTGAATTGCTTCCTGCATTTTATGCCGTGAAGCAGTCTGGACGGGTTTGCGTTGTCGATGAAATGGATCGCAGCATTCACGCATTGCTGATGCGCTCGTTTCTGCGCATGTTCTTGAATGACTCCGACAACGGGCAGCTGATTTTCACGACCCATGAAAGCAGTTTGCTTGACGTTGACATATTTAGACGGGACGAGATATGGTTTGCGGAGAAAGACATCAAAGGAATGACACGTCTCTATTCGCTTAACGACTATCGCGAGCGGACGCAACGCACTGTTCGTGATTACTATTTGCAGGGCAGATACGGTGCAACGCCGGTAGAGTTCGGAACGCGGAGGATGTCCAATGAAGGCTGATCTTTCGCGTTCCGAGGGGGCGTTTCGCGACGACCGGTTGTTTTTCATCGGCTGCGACGACCGTTATGCCCCTGATCAGTACTTTTCTTTTTTCAGGATTCCTCGAATTAAGATGAAGGTGTTTCCCGCATCAGACGATCTTTCCCACGCAAAGTATGTTGTGGAAAAGATGAAGGATGTCTTATGCGAATGTGAAAAGGATGACGAGATCTGGATATTGCTTGATACTGACCATTGCGTTAAGGACGGGCATTTTCATTCGTATGAACTGGCGATTTCTGAGGCTCGGCAGTGCGGAATGAACATAGCCATAAGCAGACCCTGTTTTGAGGTTTGGTTGGCGTGCCATCATTGGGACTTAGAAGAGCTTGAGAGAGGGGGCGTGTGTAGCGCCAGAGGGGTGAACGATAAGATGAAAGAGGCGTTTGGTTATGATAAAACAAAGCTGAATGCCAAAGATTTTCCTGTCCAATCGTTGCCAGAGGCTTATAGACGTGCGAAGAAGCGGGATAGTGCGGTTATGGGTGGCGACAAGCCAGATGGTGTAACCACAAGAGTGTATAGACTGTGGCGCAACATTCTTGTCAAGGCGTCGTTGTCGCAACTCCCAGAACCGTTGAACAGATTAGCAGAAGAAATTAGAAATGCTGAACCACGGAATACACAGAATACACGGAAAGGAGAGGAGTTGGAGGAGTGAGTTGGAGTTCGTGTAGGAGGATAGAGTTGGAGAGTTCCGTGTATTCCGTGTCTTCCGTGGTTGAATAGCATGCCATCCCAATCCCTAAAATCAAAGGTCGCGAAAGGCGCCGTGTGGACGCTGCTGGAGAAGCTGTCCACGCAGATCGTCGGGTTTGTCGTCGGGATGATGATCGCGCACGACGGCGGGGCGAATGAGAAGATGGGATGTTGACATGGGGAACGCAATTGAGGCGCAGCTTAGGCTCGGCGAGGATTCTGTGAACGAGTTCAAGTCCGTTCGCATGACTGGAAAGCGCATGGGGGATCTTGGCGTGGCGACAGATACGTGGAAGACGTGAAATGCGGAAACAATACGATGGATAGAGGAGAATGCCATGAAGTCGAAGGATGAACTTGCCGTAATCAATACGGTTTCCTGTTTCAATTGGATGCTGATGAATTCGCAAATTGGAAGTTAAATTTTTGACCTCCAATTTATCGGATAAAGATGGCAGCCCCGCGCAGGCGGGGCGTTGATGGCGTAAGGAGTGGTCGATTATGGTCTGACGGCGTGTGGTTGGAGGAAGGCTATGAAGATTCCAAAGACAGAATCAAAGACGGTTGAGTTCAAGAAATCGTTCAACCAGGATACAATTGAATTTCTTGTGGCGCTTGCCAATGCCGACGGCGGCAGCGTGTATGTTGGCGTTCGCGACGACGGCAAG
>JAEEHO010000312.1 GCA_016280845.1 Paludibacteraceae bacterium
ATCTGCGGCAGTGTAGAGATTCACTGTCACTCCCGCATATACACTATCTCCAGTCAATTCAGGCAACTCCCATTTCAAAATACCGTTTTCCCAATGCACATTAGTTGGTGCCGGAACGGCTAACATTGCAGTGACGCAGCAATACATAGCGGCTGCAAGAAGATAAAATCTTTTCATTACACTAAAATATTTGGGTTATTACACAAAATACGCCATAAAGGTATTGAGCCTTACAGTTCTACCGTTTCTCCTTTCTCCGGAATAGATATATTGCGGAAACCTACTTCGTAGAGATGGTCTTTATAGGCAGCAGCAGACGCTTCTTCTCCGTGAACGATGAAGGTGCGTTGTACACCTTCCACCTGCAAACTACGTGTGAAGTAATCAATCATTTCCTTGTAGTCGCCATGACCGCTAAAGCCCTCAATCTTAGTTATTTGCGCCTTAATGCGATGATCCATACCGAAGATGGAAATCCATTTGAGTCCCGGTTCCTGGATACGTGCGCCCAAGGTCATTGGTGCGCAATAACCTACCAACAGAATAGTGCAATTCGGGTCGGATATATGATTAGCCACATGGTGCTTGATTCGTCCGGCCTCCAACATGCCGCTGGCAGAGATGATGATACACGGTCCTTCACGATGGTTGAGTGCTTTGGATTCGCGTATATCGGTGATGTAGTGCAGCGTATTGAAGCCAAACGGATCGGGATCATAGCGCATCGTATCACGCACGTCATCAGACAAGTCTTGCGGATACATACGGAAAATCTCCGTGGCGTTGGTGGACATCGGCGAATCGACGTAAACAGGTATCTGCGGCAGGCTACCGTCATTATAGAGTTGGTTGAGCACGTACACTATTTCCTGAGTACGTCCTACGGCAAACGAAGGGATGAGCAGTTGTCCTTTGCGGTAGATACATGTATCTTCCACAACGCCCAGCAGTTGTTCTTCGGTCACATCCGTAGCATCGTGTAGACGGTCACCATAGGTGGATTCGCATATCAGGTAGTCGCATTGCGGGAAAAGCATCGGCGACGGCAGTATATGGCTCTGCGGACGGCCGACATCTCCTGTGTAAGTAATTCGTTTCCAGCGCTTCTTGCCGCCCGGCTCGTCTGCTTCGAAGATCTCCAGCGAGCAGATAGCCGAACCCAACATGTGGCCCGAATTGGTGAAAGTAAGCAGCACATCGTCGAACAAACGGAAACGGCGGTCGTAATTGTAGCAAACGAACTGACGCATCACTTTGTCCACGTCGTGCTGGCTGAACAATGGTTCGATCTTGTATTTGGATCCTTTCTCTTTGTGCGGGTGCTGCTTGTCCATCTTCTTGTTGTACATGCGCACATCCTGCTCCTGGATGAAAGCCGTATCGGTCAGCATCAACTGACAAAGATCACGCGTAGCCGGTGTACAATAGATATCGCCCTTGAAACCAAGTTTGTAGATATAGGGAATCAGTCCCGAATGGTCTATATGCGCGTGACTGAGGACAACGCAATCAATCTTAGCAGGGTCGAAACCCAAATCGCGGTTGTCGGCATCGGTCTCCATACCTTTGCCTTGATACATACCACAGTCTAACAAGATAGTGTGTCCGGAATCGGTAGTAATAAGGTGCTTGCTGCCCGTCACTTCGCGGGCTGCGCCCAGAAATTGTAACTTCATGGTTGTTGTTTTTTTTGTATTATGGCGCAAAGATACTACATTTTTTTCAAATACACAAGACTTTAGCACCAAAAAACGCACACAAAAGGGCACAAAAAAAGTGCCCACGTAACTTCTACTCGAGAAAACTCCTGAGAATAGGATTTGAGGCCTGCTTTTTCCTCTGTAATCCGACCACCTCACCGCTACCGTTTCCGGGTCACCGCGTAGAGTATCGGCACGCCATTAGTGAAGCATTTGCACTCGGTTAGACTTTATTTGTTGAGTTTTCCGGTTCCTATTGTTACGAGGACACCGAAGTGTTATGTCAATTATCTATTGTCAATTATCTATGGCCATTCGCGATGCCAGGCCAAGGTCAGCACAATGCGGTGAGTATCAGCACTGAAATGGTATGGTTCAGTAACCTGCTCGTGCGCATAGACATCGAACTTCTGCCAACGGTACTGGTAGGCTGCTTGTACGATGAAATAATGTCCACGGTAGCCCAAACCCAGCGATGCATATTGTGCAGACTGTAGATGCTGATAATAAGTATCCTGACGGTCCAACGTCGGATCGATATGGAATGGAGCATCGTTTCTGCTGAATGTACTCTCGTAGGCATAGCCGGCGTTGATGTACAAACGCTCAACAGGAATGACCTCTATACCTGCACGCAGCGAATGGACATCCTTAGCATAAGCATCTTTCTGCGGGTGCAGATAATCGTATTGCAATGACAACATACCTCTATTCTTCAGTTGGAATGCCAAACCCGTACTGAGTCGCAGAGGCGAATGAAAATTCTTAGACGTCTCTGCCAGATCCGGAGCCTTGCTATAACGAACCGAGTCGGTAAGAGCGCTGATTGTTCCGGACGAACCGGTTACGATAGAACCTACACTGGGCGTCTGCAATGAGAAACCGATACGCGCCCATTGCACAGGACGATAAATAAGACCTATTGCCAAGTTGCAATTGACG
>JAEEHO010000313.1 GCA_016280845.1 Paludibacteraceae bacterium
CTGCTCCATCAGACTGAGTACGGCAATGCCTGCCGCAACAAGTACGGCAGGCATATACCATAATATTTGTAATGCTCGATTGATGATCAGCTGTTTTTTTACAGTTTGTCTCCGAAGCAGAGATCACCCGCGTCACCGAGTCCGGGAACGATATACTTCTTCTCATTGAGCACCGGATCGATGGCTGCGCACCATAGTGTTACATCCTCGCTGTCTTTGAGCGCTTCGCGCAGATAATCAACGGCTTGGTTGGTGCCGATAGTGCAGCAGAGATGGGTGTGCTTAGGCTTACCGTGCTTGAGCAGCGCCAGATAACCTACCTCCATAGACATGCCGGTTGCCAACATCGGGTCAACCAGCAAGAGCGTTTTGCCTTCGATAGACGGCGCTGCCAGATACTCTGCCACTATCTCCAACTGCTGCTCGCCGTGGTCGTTACGACCCATTCGGCGATATGCACTCAAGAATGCATTCTCGGCATGGTCGAACATATTGAGAAATCCCTGATGCAAAGGCAGTCCGGCACGCAAGATGGTTCCCAGAACGATTTGGTCAGTGATAGAGTTGATTTCCGCAACACCCAGCGGCGTCTGTACCAGTGTTTGCTGATAATCAAGAGCCTTGCTTACTTCGATAGCCATGATCTCGCCGATACGTTCGATATTGCGGCGAAAGCGCATACTATCCTTCTGAATATTGACATCGCGTATCTCGCGCAGATACTGGTTGAGCAAACTGTTCTGCTCAGACAAGTTGATAACTTTCATATCGAGTAGCGAATTATTTCTTCAACGATTTAGCGTACTTGATTTCTGCTTTCAGTTGGTCATTGCGTGTGCGCCAGAGAGCATCCAATTGATCCAAAGCGCTTGCTTTCTGTTCCAGATTTATGACAAAGTTCTGCAAACGTGTTTGCTCACTCTGAATATCTGTGCCGATGTCGGAAATAGAACGTTTGCGCTCTGCCACTTCGCGGATACCGTAGCCGAGTTCCTTCTGCTCTTTCTCCAGCAGATGCTGATAATACTCGCGCGATTCTCTATTGAGATCGGTCAGTTTAGCCAACGAACGTTGCTGTTTCTCAATAGATTTTTGCATTGATTTGTATTCTTCCTCTTCTTTGTCGTACAATTTGTTAATCGACTCAACGGTTCTAGCGAAATCTTTGAGGTAACTATCTTTTTCTTTTGCGTGAGTTTGCTCTTGCTTGAGTACATTGCGCGCATCCTTCAGTTCTCTTGCGTTCTCGTCCATCGCCTTTTGTACACTGTACAATGTGGTCAGGAATGTTTGCGGATCGGCAGCATAGAGTGCGCGGATCGAATCGAGTCTCGGTTCATATACTTCGACAGTAAGCGGAGTAACCCTTTGTGCCATAGCTGTTAGACTCAAAGCCATTAAAGCGAGTACAAATACTTTTTTCATACAATTAATGATTAAAAAATTTGTAAAATTATAAGATGTTTCCAATTAGTTTGCCAAATTTGCCGCAAAGTTACTACAAAATTTGGAAATATGCAAGTTTTTTAGTACCTTTGCGCGATTTTTTATGAATCTAAGATGAAATCATTTGTATATCAAGACAGTACTATTGCTTTTGTTACAGCGGCTGCTCAGACGTGTCTCCTTTTAGAACACGCGGACGAGCACGCGCGCGAAGAATTGACCGAACAGTTGCTTCGTCTGTTGCCGGTTCTCTATCTGCGAACACGATTATTGGAACAAACCGAACCGATGTTGGAGGAAGAACCGCAACGGTTTGTATCCGAGGAAGATTACAACTATACACTCATCGGGATCCGTAATGTGTACGGACAGGATGACGCCTATCTGGATGTGTATGTAGACCGAGGCGTATATACTGACGAAGTGCAAACCGCCTATATCAGCGAAGGCTTGGCGGATATTTATCAGGAACTGAAAAATATGGCTGCCGCTTTTCAAACAGGCGAAGAGGCCATCATGAACGACGCGGTACTGCTGTGCCGCGAGGCATTTGACGAACACTGGGGACAGAAGGTGATTGCCGTCATGCGTGCGCTGCATGCACTCAGCAATACGGCACAAGACGAAGAGTGAATTTATGCTTAAACCTAATAACTATATTCATCGTATTAGCAAGGATCTGCTGCAATGGATGCCCGTTGCGGCTTTTGAGGGCGAGGTGATAGTGGTGGACCGGCCCGAGATGGTGGACGAGGCTGTGGCTTATTTGCGTACCCAGAAAGTGTTGGGTGTCGATACTGAGGCTCGCCCGAGTTTCAATCGAGGTATTCATTATCCTACAGCGTTGGTGCAGATATCCAGCCGCGAGCGTTGCTATCTGTTCCGTCTGACGCATGTCGGTATGCCGCAAGCCTTGGCTGATGTGTTTGCCGACCCTGATATATGCAAAGTGGGTCTGGCCTTCAAAGACGATATCAACGGCTTGCGCCGCCGTCGCAATTTCACGCCGGCCAATTGTATTGACCTGCAGTCCATGGTGGGACGTTACGGTATTCTGGATCTGGGACTCCAGAAAATCTTCGCCATCTGTTTCGGCCAGAAGATATCCAAGACCCAGCAGCTGACCAATTGGGAGAATACCCAGTTGACCCCCGAACAGGCGCGTTATGCATCGACCGACGCATGGGCTACGCTGCTCATTTATCTGGATCTGTTGGAGCATGAAACCATACCGCAAGAAGATGCGGTAGCGTTGGCTCGCCGGGACCGCGAGGAACAGATTATCCACCAGCAAGAAGTGCAAGCAGAGCGTTTGCGCGAACAAGGTATCGAGCCGCCGCCTATCCTGACAGCAGAAGAGCGTGAAGCCAAAAAGGCTGCCAAAAGGCGCGAAGCCAGACGACGCAAACGTCAACGCGCAAGCGCCAAGAAAAAGGCAGCACGCAAGAGCACAACAACACCCAAGGCAACATCCACCAACAAGACTACCGAATAATAGTTAAGCAATTTATAGAACTGCCCTAAAATGAAACGTATAATCTGTTTGACAACCGCCTTGATAGCGGTGCTTATTGTGGTCGCACAGCCCAAGTATGTCTTCTATTTCATCGGCGACGGCATGGGCGACAGCCAGATCATGGCGGCGGAAATGTATCGTTCGGCGATACAAGGGCAACCCATCGGGCACGTGCGGACTCACATGACGCAGTTTCCCTACACTGGTCATCTGTACACCTATTCCGCCAGCAACGGCATAACCGACTCGTCGGCTGCTGGCACTTGTCTGGCTACCGGATCGAAAGCCAAGAACGGAACATTGGGTCTCAGCGCAAATGGTGATACGCTCCGTTCGATAGCGGAACGACTGAAAGACAAAGGGTGGGGTATAGGCATCATGACCACCGTAGCGATTGACCATGCCACACCGGCTTCGTTCTATGGCAACAATGAGAAACGCGGCAATTATTATGATGTAGGACAACAGTTGTGCTACAGCAATTTTGATTTCTTCGGAGGCGCCGGTTTCCATCACCCGGAGGGTAAGTATGACGACCAGCCTGTCAATCTCTATCGCTTGGCGGAACAACAGGGATACACTATCGCGCATGGCGTGGAGGAAGCCCGGAATTTGCAGCAGTCAGCCGATAAGATGATTTTTGTTCAGAAAGATGATGATCGAGGAGCGCAGCATGGTAGTAGCCTCAATTATGTAGTTGATCGCGAGGAAGGCGACTTGACGCTGCCGCAGATAGTTAGTGTGGCTATTCCTTTTCTGGAGCAGCGACACGATCGCTTCTTCATGATGGTGGAAGGCGGTATGATTGACTACGCGTGTCATGAGGACGACGGGCGCACAACGATTGACGAAGTATGGGAAATGGATGAAGCCCTGGCTTTGGCTTTGGATTTCTATCAGGCACATCCCGATGAGACACTCATCATTGTAACAGCCGATCACGAGACAGGCGGTATGGCTCTCGGAAATGGTGACTATACGCTGCATTTGGACCTGTTGCAATACCAACAATGCTCAACGTGGGTGCTGAGCGAGATATTCACACAGTTGCTTGAGGAAAAGAAGAAACCCACATGGGAAGAGGTGCAACGTATCTGGCGCGAGAAATTAGGACTGTGGGATGCTGTGCCTGTGACGAAGGAAGAAGAAGCGGAACTGAGAGCCGTTTACAAATCCGTTATTCGTGGTAAAAGCAAAGATCTCAAGACGCTTTATCAGGAGATTAACTGTCTGGCAGAAGTAGGAGGACGGCTTATCAACAAGAAAGCGCACCTCGGTTGGACGACCAATAACCATACCGCACACCCGGTCCCTGTTTTTGCTATCGGCGTAGGCGCAGAGCGTTTTAGCGGATGGCATGACAATACCGAGATGGTTCCCTTGATTTGGTCTGTATTACAATAAATTCTGAAGACACAGGGCTGTCATAGCCTCTACTATAGGCACGGCGCGAGTGGCAACACATGCATCGTGCCTGCCTTTCACACCCGCTTTGAGTGTGCTGGGCGTAGGCTTGAATACGCAGCGGAAATGAATATCCGTTCCATCGCTGATTCCGCCGGCAATGCCGCCGGATATATGATTGATCTTGCTGCCCGGTTCTGTTACACCCTCAAATCCTGCGCCGTACTCAAATCCTTTGCATGCATTGATGCTCATCACGGCAAAAGCCAATTCGGCTTGCAGTTTATTGAAAATAGGTTCGCCTGCTCCCGCCTTCAGACCGCGGATAGTGCATGCCACTATACCGCCTATCGAATCGCCCTCTTGCTGATAGCGTGCTATGGTCTCGGCGAACTTTGTCGGATCAGTCTCTGCACCCACTTGCACCAGTTCGGCATGTATACTGATTCCGCGGAGCCGCAATAACTGTTTGGCTATACATCCTGCCACCACACGTCCGGCTGTTTCGCGCGCCGATGCTCTACCGCCGCCGCGCCAGTCACGAATACCGTATTTCTGCTCGTAGGTCTTGTCGGCATGCCCCACGCGATACGTATGTTTCAGCCACTCGTAGTCTTCAGGCCGCGCGTCTGCATTGCGAATAATGAACGCTATAGGCGTGCCCAACGTCACCGGTCCGTTGTCTTTCTCTATCACTCCGCTCAGCCACTCCACTTCATCAGGTTCGCGCACAGCGCGCGCGGACGCGCCTACCTTATTGTTCCTGCCTGCTCTACGTTCCAGTTCCGTGCGAATCAGTTCTATATCAATAGACAAACCGGATGGCACGCCGTCCAGCACACCGCCGATGGCTCGACCGTGTGACTCACCGAAACTGGTGAACGAGAATTTATTGCCGAAAGTGTTCATAGCAAACTGTTTCTTGTCATTTTTCGGCACAAAAGTACTAAAAAATTACGGTTTGAGCAAAAAAAACACTAAAAAATTTGGTCAATTCAAAAAAAAGCAGTACTTTTGCACGCTTTTTTCGGTGAATGAGTGTCTACGGGCATCATTTGAGAGAAGAGTAGCGTTCTAAGAAAGGCAACCGTGGCAACCTTTTGACGCATAGCGACAAAGTTGTTGCAAGCGTGCTGCGACGAAGCCCAGGTGGCGGAATTGGTAGACGCGCTGGTCTCAAACACCAGTGGGCAACCGTGCCGGTTCGATCCCGGCCCTGGGTACAGATTATTAACTTAAAGGTCATGCGGAAGACTTAAACATCCGCTATCACTCGAAACAGGCTAAATGCCCGGAGAGTAAACGAAAGGGAGGTGTAACGCGATGATTATTGTTCCTGTAAAAGAAGGCGAGAACATCGAACGCGCGATTAAGAAATTCAAACGCAAATTCGACAAGACCGGCGTAGTAAAAGAGCTGCGCGCGCGTCAACAGTTCGACAAGCCGAGCGAGCTGAAACGTATCAAGATGGCTCATGCCAAGTACGTACAATCGTTGCACGCACATGACGATATGTAATTAGCACCTCGCTAAGAGCGAATAAGTAGCGGAACGCAATAGCGCTCCGCTCTTTTTTTGTCTTCTTATCTGAACTTATGCGCGAAGCCTATAGAGAGCAACTCACGGAACTGCATCTTGGCATGGTCGTCACCCTCCATGATAACCGACGAATCGAATCGCGGATGTAGCATCAGTCGCGCAGACATGAAAC
>JAEEHO010000314.1 GCA_016280845.1 Paludibacteraceae bacterium
GCAGGCGCTGAGTTACCTGCGTACCGAAGCGCTGACACTAACCGACGTGCCTCTCGGCTTGTTGCTGCTGACATACGAAGGTGTGCCACTCGGCTTTGCAAAAAACGTGGGTAATAGACAGAATAATCTCTACCCGAACGAATGGCGTATCCGCCACTTGTGATTTTTATTCAAACGCGTGTGAAAATCCGTATACCAAAAAAGGACGGCGTGAGCCATCCTTTTTGTCGGGGAGACGTGATTCGAACACGCGACCTCCGGTCCCCCAGACCGTTGCGCTACCGGGCTGCGCCACTCCCCGCTCGCGTTCGACAAACTCGAACGCGGACTTTTTTGCAAAAGCGGGTGCAAAAGTACTACATTTTTTTGATATACGCAAATTTTTATGCAAAAAAAATTCTACATAGAGACCTACGGCTGCCAAATGAACGTCGCTGATAGCGAGGTGGTGGCTGCTATCATGGAGACGACCGATGCACAGATCACAGAAAACTGGGAAGATGCAGATATCGTTATCCTCAATACGTGTTCTATTCGCGACAATGCTGAGCAAAAAGTGAGTGCGCGTCTACGTGAGCTGAAAGGACTGATGGCTCGTAAGAAAGCAAAAGGCGATGGAACTGAGTGTAAGGGCAAGAAGACGATAGGCGTAATCGGCTGCATGGCTGAGCGTATGGGGCAAGAACTGTTGGACTCATACGGTGTGGATTTTGTGGCCGGACCGGACGCGTACCTCGATATACCTAACCTGCTGGCGCAATGCGAGCAAGGGCACAAGGCGATGAACGTAGTGCTGAGTACAACGGAGACTTATCGCCATATAGTGCCGGCACGTATAGGTCGCTCTATCAGCGGATTTGTCAGTATTATGCGTGGTTGCAATAATTTCTGCTCCTACTGCGTTGTACCTTATACACGTGGCCGTGAGCGTAGTCGCGATGTTGAATCCATACTGAACGAAGTGCGTGACCTGCAGGCACGCGGATACAAGGAAGTAACGCTGCTCGGACAGAACGTCAATTCATATAAGTTCGTTCGCGAAGATGGTACTACCATTGACTTTGCAGACTTGCTGGAACTGGTAGCAGAGGCTGTGCCCGATATGCGTATCCGCTTTACTACCAGCCATCCAAAGGATATGTCTGACAAAACATTGGAAGCCATCAGTCGCCACGATAATCTCTGTAAATTCATTCACTTGGCAGTACAGTCAGGTTCGAACCATATACTGAAACTGATGAACCGCAAGTACACACGCGAATGGTATCTGGAGCGTATTGCAGCCATCCGTCGCATATTGCCTACAGCAGCCATCAGCACGGATATCTTCTGCGGTTTCCACGATGAGACGCTGGAGGATCATGCCGAGACACTCAGCCTGATGCGTGAAGTGGGATTTGACTCGGCTTTTATGTTCAAGTATTCGGAGCGCCCGGGCACCTACGCACAAAAGCACCTGCCGGATAATATACCCGAAGAAGAGAAGGTGAGAAGGCTGAACGAAATCATTGCCTTACAGACTCAATTGTCGCTCGAGTCGAACCAACGCGAGGTGGGAAATGTAGTTGAAGTATTGGTAGAAGGGTTCTCTAAACGTAGTCATGATGACATGTATGGACGCACAGATAGATACAAAACGGTAGTTTTTCCGCGTACTTCACAAAAAATCGGAGATTACGTCAAAGTGCGCATTTTGGAGGCCTCAGCGGCTACATTAAGAGGCGAAATCGTGTAAAAATAAAGAAAAAGTGCATTTTTTTGCCCAAATATTTGGTCATATAAAATAAAAGTAGTACCTTTGCACCGAAAACAAATAAATTTTCATAGTTAAGGTTTAGGTTTAATGGCAATAGGAGGCTGTGAAGTTTCCTATTGTTTTTTAAACAGAGTGCGAAAAAGAATAGACAATTTAGTCCTATTGTTTTTTAAACAGAGTGCGAAAAAGAATAGACGAATTAGTCCGTTGTTTTTTAAACGGAGTGCGAAAAAGAATAGACAATTTAGTCCATTGTTTTTCAGGCAAGTTTAGAAAAAACAATAGGTGTTTTTGTTTATTATTTCATCTGAGAACTTAATCCCGACTATCAGTACTTACCTAATCAAAAAATCCTCGCAAAGGGGAACTTTTTTTTATGGAAGAGGACAAAATACAAAATACGATATCCCAACCGGAAGTGAATGTCCCGGACATGACGGATATAGACGAAGTTCGCAAGGCTGTTATAGCCGGCGAAATTTTGAATCGTAAATACTAACTAATAACATTATATCTAATATGGCAGTAACGTACATGACCGAAGAAGGTCTACAGAAATTGAAAGAGGAGCTCCAACAGTTGGAGACTGTTGAACGCCCGCGTGTGATTGCCGCTATCGCGGAAGCACGTGACAAAGGTGATTTGAGCGAGAATGCAGAATACGATGCCGCTAAGGAAGAACAAGGCATTCTGGAGAGCAAAATCGCACATATTAAAGCCAAACTGATGGAGGCACGCGTTTTGAACACCAATGATGTCAATACCGACGAGGTACAGATTCTTACCAAGGTGCGAATTCGTGTAAAGAAAACAGGTGCTGAGAAAACATACCAATTGGTTACCGAGGGTGAAGCCAATTCGGCTGAAGGCAAGATAGCTGTTACCACTCCTATCGCTAAGGGTTTGCTGGGTAAAAAGGTGGGCGAGATTGCACAAGTGCAAGTCCCTGCCGGTATGATGGAATTTGAGATTCTGGAAATTAGCTTATGACACTCTTTACTCGCATTATAAAAGGTGAAATTCCAAGCTACAAAGTAGCGGAGGACGAAAAGAACTACGCTTTTTTGGATATCAATCCGCTCGTGAAAGGTCACACTCTGGTTGTACCTAAATTGGCAGAGCCGGAGGCTGATTATATCTTTGCGCTGGATGATGAACAGTTGGAGAGTTTGATGGTGTTTGCCAAGAAAGTGGCAAAAGGAATCAAAACAGCTACCGGCTGTAAGCGTGTGGGTGTGGCTGTGCTGGGCATGGAGGTTAACCATGTGCACGTACACCTTGTTCCTTTGAATACGGAGAAAGATATGCTTTTCTCTAATCCGAAGTTGTCGTTGCCGGCTGAGGAGATGGCTATTATTGCCAACTCAATTGCCGAGGCAATAGAAAAAGCCTAATCGAGCCGTTCTAACTTTGCGTGCGAGAGCAGTAGTGTCTTTGTTCCAACACCGTCGAACGAGATTTCTATCTTGTCATTCTCCGTTACCGAATCGTGATAAACACGTTGAACGGAGCCGTTGCCAAAGACACGATGACTGACACGATCGCCTGTCTTCCATGTAGATGCATCTATAGGTGCAGCACTGCCGGAGACAGGCGTTGTTGTTTTCTTTTGGGGAGCAATGGACATAGATGGTATGTCGGGAATAGAGGGAGTGCTCCATGTCGGTGTGAATGTTGGACGATAAGCGGTTTGAGCAGCTCGCACAATCTCCACGTAGCGGCGGTCTATATCATTGAGAAAACGACTTGCAGATGCAAATGTAACCGACCCGTTGCGGAAACGCTGACGCGCCAGACTTAGATGACATTCCTCCATAGCGCGTGTAATAGCGACATAGAGCAGACGTCGTTCCTCTTCGATCTCATTCGGGTTTACGCAGAATTGCGATGGAAAAAGATTCTCCTCCAGACCAACGATATATACCACCGGGAACTCTAGTCCCTTAGCGGCATGTACGGTCATCAGTGTAACACGTTCTGTTGTGTCTTGCAAGTTCTCGTCTTGATCAGTTTGCAGGCTCACTTCACTCAAGAAATCCGTAATCGGAGTATAATCGATTCCTTCTTGTGCACGTTGGTCAACAAACTCATGGATGGCATTGAGCAACTCCTGCACGTTCTGTGCACGGTCAATACCTTCTTGCGACCTATCCATCATCAATGCTGTCTGTACTCCGGTTGTCCGCAGTACATGTTCTGCAAAAGCGAAGGCGTCCATCTGCTCGCTCAGCATGCCTAATTCGTCTATCATTTGCGCAAAGGCGCGTATCTTCTTGATAGTGGCTGCGCTCACATCCAGTCCGGTATCTTCTGGTGAACGCATTATATCCAAGTAACAGCGGTGGTGCTCAATGGCATTTGCCGACACTTTTTTCATAGTCGTCTCACCTATTCCGCGACCTGGAAAAGCAACAATACGCAGCAATGCTTCGTTATCAAGCGGGTTGATAGCCAAACGGAAATAGCCTAATGTGTCTTTGATTTCCTTGCGTTGATAGAAGGATGTACCACCATAGATCCGGTACGGAATATTGCGCTTGCGAAGTTCCCCTTCAAAAGCTCTTGACTGTGCATTCGTACGGTAGAGAACAGCTATATCGTCATAGCTGTATGAGCGTTTTGCCAAACTAATGGATTTCGCTACTCCTTCAGCCTCTGCGCGGTCATCCATATAGGACTGTAATGTCAATGGTTTGCCTTCTGCATTCTCTGAATAGACATTCTTTTCTATCTGATGTTGATTCTTGTGAATGAGTGAGTTTGCCGCATTGACGATATTCTGCGTCGAGCGATAGTTGCGCTCCAGTTTGAAGATAGCTGCATTCGTATATTGCTGGCGAAAATTGAGTATATTGCGGATGTCTGCACCGCGGAATGAGTATATCGATTGTGCGTCATCTCCTACCACGCATATATTCTGCTGTGGCTCTGCCAAACGACCCACCAGCAGATATTGCACGTAGTTGGTATCCTGATATTCGTCAACCAATACATATCGGAATTGTTGCTGTAGTTGTTCGCGTATATCGTCATGCTCGTCAACCAACCTTAGCATCTGCAAAAGCAAATCGTCAAAATCCATTGCATTTGCCGCACGCAAGCGCAATTGGTATTGTTCGTAGACCGTTGCAATCTCATACATTCTTGCCTCACGATCTTGACGTATCAACTCGCGGTCCATGCCGTACTTGTCCGGAGTGATAAGGTTGTTCTTTGCCATTGATATACGAGCCAATACCGCAGCGGGTTTGTATATCTTCTCATCCAGGCCGCGCTCTTTGCAAATGGCCTTGAGTAGCGATTTCATGTCGGTGGTATCGTAGATGGAGAAGTCCGAAGTAAATCCTATACGGTCGGCGTAACGGCGCAACAATTTTGTACACACCGAGTGGAAGGTGCCCATCCATAGATAACGGGCATCTTGAGCGGGAACGAGACGCGTGATACGCTCTTTCATCTCACGCGCTGCTTTGTTGGTAAATGTCAACGCTAAGATATTACCGGCCGGTACGCCTTGCTGCAACAGATATGCGATACGATAGGTAAGCACTCGTGTCTTACCCGAACCTGCACCTGCTACTATCAGCGACGGACCTTCAGTATGTGTCACCGCTTCGCGCTGCGAAGCATTCAGTTGGTCTAAAAAATTCATAATCGGCTGCAAAATTACATTTTTTTTTGGATATGTGCAAAAAAAGTAGTACTTTTGCACCCATAAACTCTATAATTATGCGACGTTTATTAATTATCGTACTGGTATTAGCCGGATTTATGCTGCCAGCGGCAGCCGAGGATGTTGTGTATATCACCACCGATCAATTCCGCGAGCGGATTTTTGACTACAAGAATAATAAAGAGTGGAAATACAATGGCGACAAACCGTGTGTTATCGATTTCTATACCACGTGGTGCGGTCCGTGTAAACGTCTGGCACCTATTATGGAAGAACTGAGCCAGACCTATTGCGACCAGGTGGTTTTCTATAAGGCGGACACCGAGCGTGAAAAAGAGCTGGCATATATCTTCCAGATCAGCAGTATCCCGCAAGTGCTCTATATTCCGGTGGAAGGCAAGCCAATGTTGCTCAAAGGACTCTATCCTAAAGCAGAGATCATTAGAATCATCGACGAGTTTCTTTTAGGTAAGAAGAATGCAGATTGAGTTTGTGCTGCTGATATTATCGCTGCTGTTCTTCGTCAGTATCATTGCAGACAAGATAGGCTATCGATTCGGAGTTCCGGCTTTGCTGCTGTTTCTTACCGTCGGTATGCTTTTCGGATCGGGCGGCGTAGGTGCGTTGTTCGGCGGCGATGGTATTCAGATTGAGACAAGCACAGCGCAAGCACTCAGTACACTTGCTCTTTGTATTATTCTTTTCTCCGGTGGCTTGGATACCAAGTTGGTAGACGTCAAATCGGTTTTGTGGCCAGGTGTGACATTAGCAACCTTAGGTGTGCTCCTCACGTGTGTAATAACCGGCGTTATTACGTATTTCATTTTCGGATGGCTCAATGCATTGGCTGGTATTTCTATTTGGATGGCCTTGCTTATGGCCGCCACGCTCTCTTCTACCGATTCAGCCAGCGTCTTCTCTATTATGCGAACCAATAGCATTGGCCTCAAGCACGGTTTGCGTCCGTTGCTGGAGTTGGAGTCCGGAGCCAATGACCCGATGGCTTATGTGCTGACCACCACTATGATTGGTATTGTGCTTTCTCAGTCACAACAAGTGATGGTATTGCCCATTATTCAAACCATTGTCATTCAATTGGTGATGGGTACTGTTCTTGGTTTCGTTTTGGGCAAGGGTGTTGTAGCGCTCATGCGACGCGTGCAGTTGGCTAACGAATCGCTCTATCCTATCATGGTCCTCACGGCCTGCATTTTTATTTTCTCCATTACCTATTATCTCGAGGGAAATACTTATTTGGCAGTCTACGTAGGCGGCCTGATTATCGGTAATAGCAAATTCACCCGCAAGCGACAGACCAAGGCTTTCTTCAACGGTTTGACGTGGCTTAGCCAGTTGGCTATGTTCCTTATGCTGGGACTGATGGTCCATCCGTCTGAATTATTGCAAATCAACGTGTGGTTGCCTTGCCTGATTATCAGTTTGATAATGATTCTTATCTCCCGCCCCATTTCTGTGCTCCTCTGTATGTGGCCGTTCCGCAGCAATTATCACACGCGCGACCGGATTATGCTCAGTTGGGTGGGGCTGAAGGGTGCAGTGCCTATCGTGTTTGCCGTCATGTGCAAGGCGCAAGGCGTGCCGCACGCAGATATGATTTTCAATGTGGTCTTCCTTTGCACGATAGTTTCGTTATGGACTCAGGGAACCACGCTCTCTTTACTGGCTGCACGTCTCGAATTGGCCACTCCGCCGGACGAGACCAAGCGTTTGCTTCATTTTGACATGGATCTGCCGGACGAGATACAGTCTACGGCGCACGAACTGGAGGTGACCGAACCAATGCTCGCCGGTGGTTGTACGTTGCGCGAAATGAAGTTACCGCCACGCACACTCATCATCATGGTTCGCCGTGGCGAAGACTTCTTCGTTCCGACAGGTGACAGCACGCTGGCAGTAGGAGACCAATTGTTGGCAATCAGCGATCACGATGCTAATGCAATCTATCGCCAATTGACCAATGAGGCGGAGGAGGAAGCACAATGGCGTGCCGGCGTTAAGGCGCGCGCCAGAGCACGTTTGACTCGACTCACACAACGTTTCGCAAAGAGTAAACCATAAAAACTATAATCACTTATGACAACAGTCTTTCTAACCGGAGCAACCGGTACCATGGGCTACGCAGGCATGCAAGAGATTCTGCGTTACCCCGAGAACTACAACCTGCGTATTCTGGCACGTCCAAGCAAAAAGAACAAAGAATTATTGGCTCCATTGACTGCCAACCATTCATCCCTAACCGTTATATGGGGCGACCTTACCAAGTATGAGGATGTATTGAAAGGAGTGACGGGTGCAGATATAGTGTTGCACGTAGGCGGTATGGTTTCACCGCAGGCAGACTATCGTCCTAAAGCTACGTTGCGCACCAATATCAATGCTGCGCTCAACATCACCAAGGCCGTGCTGGCTCAGCCGGAAGACAAACAACCGAAGGTAGTCTATATCGGTTCGGTGGCTCAGATGGGCGACCGTCGCGAACCGCTCCATTGGGGCCGTGCGGGCGATCCTATCAGTGTATCGGCCTACGACCACTACGGCATCACCAAAGCATTGGCAGAACGCATCATCACCGATTCAGGCATCAAGCAATGGGCTTCGCTGCGCCAGTCGGGAATACTCTATCCAACTATTCTCAAGAACTACGACCCTATCATGTTCCACGTACCTATCCGTGGTGTGCTCGAGTGGGCAACGGTGGAGGATAGCGGACGACTGCTGGAACGCGTATGCCGTCCTGAGGTGCCGCAGGAGTTTTGGAACAACTACTACAATATCGGTTCCGGCAAGGACTATCGTTGGTCCAATTACGAATTTGAGTGCTATATTCTCGACGCGGTTGGCTGTCCTAAACCGGAGAAAATCTTCAACGCCAATTGGTTCACCACACGCAATTTTCACGGCATGTGGTATATCGATGGCGATAAACTGGAGAATTATCTCCACTTCCGTGCTAACGTACCGGTTAAGGAGTATTTCGCAAAGATGATAGCCGCTCCTTCGATCCCATTCGGATTGAAGTTCGCTGCCAAAACACGCATCGCCAAACTATTCCCGCACTGCGTCAAAGCAGCGATGTGGTTCATGGCCAACAGCAAAGAGCACGGCACACAATGGTGGATTAAGAACAACAAACAGGAACGTATCAATGCATATTACGGCAGTCTGGAAGCATACAAGGCTATTCCGGATTGGTCGCATATGGACGTCAGCCACAACAGCGAGACTCCCGTTCTGCTCGACCACGGTTATGACGAGAACAAACGAAAAGAGGATTTCACCATCGAGGATATGCAGAAAGCAGCTGCTTTCCGCGGCGGTAAATGTTTGAGTAAGAGTATGACCAAGGGTGATTGGGAAACCAAACTCGAGTGGCAAGATGCCGACGGCCATACATTTATGGCTTCGCCGCGCCTGATTCTGCTAGGTGGTCACTGGTCGCCATACGACATGCCGTTCCCGTACAATGATGCGGATATCAAGGCAGCCTTCAAGAACCAAGATTCCGATATTTTACGCGCTGAGACGGCAGATCTCAAGTCCATACCATGGCATTGGGACCGCGTAGCAAAACAGAACCCGTTCTACGCACAGCTGTGGTCTCCGCTCCATGATGCCTCGGAGGACAATATCTATGGCCCGGAAGTGTTTAACGGTTGGGAAAAATAAAAAAGAAGCGCCTCGTGCGCTTCTTTTTTGATTTGGCACATTGTTTGTACGTGTTCTGTCAAAACAAGTTTAACTATTTAATATTGTATTGCTATGAAAAAGATTAACTATTTGATACTCTTAATGGCCATGGCTTTCTCGATGGGAGCGATGGCACAGAGCTATCACCACGGACATGGCAGACACAATTGTGCCACCGCAGAACAAATGCGCCTAACTATGCAGGCGTTGGAGAAAGAGAGTTTTGATGACAAGAGAACGGAAACCGCCATTCTATGCGTTACGTTAGGACATTTTTGCACAGACGATCTGGCACGTATGGCGAGAACATTCACCTTTGATGACAACAGAACTAAGTTTCTGACGTACGCATACGACTACTGCGTAGATCGGGAGAACTATTATATACTAAAGGATGCGTTCTCTTTTAGTCTAAATTACGACAAAATGATGGAAACCATTCACTTTCGCCACCATCGACGATAAACTATGGAGGCACTATTCGCAAAAAAATGGCATGCATGCTTGTGTATGTCATTTTTTTGATGTATCTTTGCACGAAATTAGGATTTTTTGGAGCAAACAGGTTGCTCCGTTGAAATTTGATATTATAACAGAATAAATGTATTTTGATGAATTAGCATTATCAGACGAGGTGTTGGATGCTTTATGGGACATGCACTTCGACGAGTGTACACCCGTGCAGGCAGAGACCATTCCTGTCATCCTCGACAGACACGACGTCATCTCGTGTGCCCAAACGGGCACAGGTAAGACGGCGGCGTATATATTGCCGTTGCTGACCAACCTTGCCTACGATGACCATGACCCGGACAAACTGAATGCCATCATCATGGCGCCTACGCGCGAATTGGCACAACAGATCGATCAACAGATGGAGGGGTTCGGTTTCTATGTGCCGTTCTCCAGCGTAGCTATCTATGGTGGTAAGGACAATGGTGCATGGGGCAATCAAGTAACAGGCTTGCAGAAAGGTGCTGATATTGTTATTGCTACGCCGGGCCGCTTGTTGGCTCAAATGAATATCTATGATGTTGATTTCTCCGGCGTCAAATACTTCATATTGGATGAGGCTGACCGAATGCTCGATATGGGCTTCTACGACGATATTATGGCCGTTGTACGCCGCTTGCCTGCTGACAGACAGACCATCATGTTTTCCGCTACCATGCCCGACAAAATACGTCAGATGGCCAAGGCTATCATGCATGACCCTGTGGAAATCAAGATAGCCGTTTCGCGTCCGCCGGAGACCATTCATCAACAATGCGCACAACTCTACGAAGCGCAAAAGCCGGGTATGGTTCAATTGATGCTACAAGGACGGGATCTGAAGAAGGTTATCCTCTTTGCCGGAAAGAAGCAGAAGGTGAAAGAGTTGACACGCACCCTGCGTACACTCAAGATTGATGCGCGCGCTATGCATAGTGACCTCGAGCAGAACGAACGAGACCAGGTCATGCTTGATTTTCGTAACGGTAAAGTAGGTGTACTGGTGGCTACGGATGTCGTATCGCGCGGTATAGATGTCAACGATGTACCGCTTGTCATCAACTACGATGTACCACGTGATCCGGAAGACTATGTGCACCGTATCGGTCGTACGGCTCGCGCAGAGAATAGCGGTGAAGCGGTGACGCTTGTATGTCCCGAGGATGCTAAGTACTGGCGGCATATCGAGCAGTTCCTCAAGATGGATATCGACCGCCTTCCGTTGCCCGAAGTCCTAGGCGAAGCACCCGCAGACAGCGAATATGCCAAACCCGTCGGACGCAATGGCAAACGCGGTGGACATGGAGGAAATCGCAATGGCAAAAAGCGCCGCTTCTTCCCCAAAAAGAACAAACAATAATAATACCCCCTCAAATAGCAGCAATGGCCCGCAATCACTGCGAGCCATTTGCTTTATAGAGAAAATCTATTATGAAAAAGAATTTGATGAAATGCAAATTCGAGCGCAAAAGTACTGCTTTTTTTGCACATGTGCAATAGAAGTTATAAAAAAAATGTATAAAACGTTATTTTTTTAATTAGAATCTTAAAATTAGGATACTTTCTGTTTTCTTTTTACGAGCTTTTTTCAATCATGTCTTAAAAATCGATAACTAAACGATGCGGATCTTTAATACCCGACACTATTGAAAAAATAATCTTATCGCATTACTACTATCCGGACCATCAAAAATGGCATAATTATTGTTGGACAAAATGAACAATGACTTTAGAACAATATATAGAGCAAACGATTTTGCCGCAATACGATACTTTCGATGGCGGGCATAGGCGCGACCACGCACAGATGGTGATAGACGAGAGCCTTCGTTTGGCGCGCGAGCATGGCGCCGATGCGCAGATGGCTTATGCTATCGCTGCTTATCATGATCTGGGCCTGCGTTTCAATCGCGAGACCCATCATATCCGTTCGGGCGAGATACTTATGGCCGACAGCCAACTGCGCCGGTGGTTCACCGAAGAGCAACTGCTCACGATGCGCGACGCAGTAGAAGACCATCGCGCCAGCAGCAAGAATCCTCCGCGCACCATATACGGTGCCATAGTGGCTGAGGCTGACCGACAGATCGACCCGACGCTGGTTGTTCAACGCACAATGGCCTATAGCGAGAAGATGTATCCCGATGGCGATTTCGATACGCTCTATCGCCGCACCAAACAGCATCTGCTGGACAAATACGCCGAAGGCGGCTATATGCGCCTGTGGCTTAATAGCGAACGCAATGTGCGCAGTCTGGAGGCTCTGCGTGCAATCATTCGCGACGAAAAGCAACTCCGAACACTCTGCAAAGAGTGGTTTGACGAAAAAAAGTAAAATAAATTTGCATAGGTCTAATAATTGTTGTATCTTTGCAGCCCATTGCATAGTGTAAAGACAATTTTTTAGATTTATTTCAACAATATTATAACTAAATTTTTATTTGTATGAAAAAGTACGTTAAATTATTATTATTGATGGCAATCGGCGTAATGTCAACCGGTTGTATCAGTTGCTGGTTGAGAGATTACGGTCAGAACGAGACCCGCACATATGCCTTGCCCGGCGCTTACACCAAATTGGATGTCTCCGATGCGTTTGAGGTGGAGATGCGTGCAGATGTCACAGAACCTACGTTCAATATCCCTGAGCAACTCTACGACAAACTGATTTTCAGTTTGGAGAAGGGTACACTCAGTATCGGTCTGCGTTCGTTTGTTGGCGGCAATATCAAGACTCTGAAGGTAGAGTTGCCTATGAACCCTGATTTGACCTCTATCAGTGAGAGCGGCGCCAGCCGAATGGTTGTTTATGGTTTGAACAAAATGGAGAAAGTGTCTCTTTCCGGTGCCAGCACTCTGCTTATTAGCGGTGCTTCAGAGAATCTGCATATTCATCTGACTGGCGCTAGTAACTTGGATGCACGCGATCTGTTGGCAGATAATGTTGACGGCGAACTGAGTGGTGCCAGCCATGCGGATGTTACTGTTTGCAACGACCTGTCTGTATCGCTCAGCGGTGCCAGCCAACTCATTTACGGTCTGATAACTCCTACTTGCAACCCTAATGTAGTATGCAACACTTCTGGTGCTTCTACGGTTACCAAGCGCTAATCCTATTCGGACCAAACATCCAACCAAATAAGAGTCGCATTATTGCGGCTCTTTTTTTTGTGCAGAAAGACAAAACTCATTGCTTGCTGTTATGTGATTAGAAGTGTCCTCCTGCACCGCCGCCGGACGAATGGCCGCCGCCGAAAGAGCCTGAGCGGTGAGAACCATGATGACCTCCGCCGCCTCTGCTCATCGATACGGAGAGACGATCCACCTTGAGGGGTACCTGTTGGGTGTAGTTGCAGCACAAGCATGTCTGAGTGCTGAGTTGCTCGCCGTCCTCGGAGAAGGTCGGTTCTACCGTTGTGATACGCCATCTCTCTTTCATAGCGCGTGCGCCGCATTCCGGACAGTCCCGGTAGGTCGAGTATTGTGCGCCTTTGCGTTTGTCTATCTCGTTGTGCTCACACTGCGGGCAGTGCCAAATGACATATTTGTACGATTGCAGTTTATCCTCCACCTGTTCTTGCTTTCTCAGTAGGGAGCTAATCTTGGCTGCCCGTTCTTCCTCCGGCATGAGTGTTGTCAGTGCGCCGCATTGGGGGCAGTTGATCGGCACAGATTTCACATGCTTGCGGGCGAAGCGGTAAAAAAGGTAGAAGAAGATAAACGGAATAGGGAACATGAAGGCCATGCAGCCGGAGAATGTCTGCAGGTTCTCTGATTGGTCTTGTATATCTTCGGCTGTCTGACCGGGTTTGCCATTCAAACGCTGGTATGCCATAGTGGAGAACCACACCATCAGCAGAAATCCGATGATACATAGCCACATGAGAATGTGCGTGCTTACTGTGCTCTTCGGTTTCCATCCGAGCATTAGTTCTGCGCGGTTCTTGTCGTCCATCAGTATGTCGGACAGATCTTCGCATATATGCAATATGCCTTGATCGAAATTGTCCATGCCCAGATAGTGGATGTTGTGGTCTATTACTTCTCTGCACTTGCTGTCGGTCAGTATCCCTTCTATTCCGCTTCCGGTGATGATCTGTATGTCTCTCTTCTTGCGTGCCAGAAAGACCAAAACGCCGGTGTTCTTGTCTGCCTCGCCTATGCCCCAATAGTTAAACAGAGCCAAAGCGAAAGTATATGTGTCATACTGCGAGTCGGCGTACTGATCCAGAGCCACTACGGCCAGTTCAACGTTGGTGGCATGGTTGAGTTGCCGGAGCATCGCATCCAGTGTGTCCGCCACCTCTGCCGAGAGGATGGCGTCCGGATTGCTAACATAGTATTCCTGCCCTCTGTCTTTGGGAGAAGGCACGGTCTCGACCGTGTACACCTCCGCACCTATACCGATACTCGTGCCGAGACAGGTTAGGATAAAGATTATACGTTTGATAGGTTTCATCGGGCGCAAAGGTACTGCTTTTTCTGCATTTATACAAATATATGTCAAATATTTTGCGATAAGTTGTATTATTATAAGAGTCGCGTTGCGGCTTTTTTTGTGCTGAAATACAAAACTATTTGCATATATCCGAAAAAAGTATTACCTTTGCAGCCGCAAAGGAGTTGTCAGGAATACTTGACAGCATAAAGATACCGCTGAGCTCAGCAGCGTAAAAAAGTGAGCCGTCGCTTACTCGACGTTAAACAGTAAGGACATACATATAAAAGGCGTTTATGAGGCATGACAAACAAATTACAACTATTTGAAGGTACAACTATTCGTACAATTTGGGATAGCAAAACAGAAGAGTGGTACTTCTCTGTGGCAGACGTGTGCAACGTCCTATCCGGCTCCCGGTCTAAAGACCCGAATGCCTATTGGCGTAAACTAAAACAACGCCTAAAGGCAGAGGGAAGTGAGGTCGTGACAAATTGTCACGGACTGAAATCCGCAACGAATGCACAGGATAAGTTGGCATTAGACGTCCAGATTCCTGCGATAGAGCAAGCCGAAATAATTGAAGATAAAGAAGACAAAAGATAACACCATGCCGCAGGTTATGCAGCCGTCGCTTACTCGACGTTAAATAGTAAGGACATACATATTTAAGGCGTTTACTAACGCTTGTTTTGACACTCTTGAAACTTAGGAACTTTCAAAAAATGTCAAGTCAGAACAAAGCACCAGTAAATGTCTATGCTGGGTATATACATCACCCCTCTTGGGGTGTACTATATACTTTTCTAGCGTAGGCTCTGGTTGCTTGTACTGTTTGACGACGGCATCCTAAGGCCACAAGAGTGCAGGACAAGTAACAACAGGTCCTGCGCTTTTTGTGTATGTACGTATGTGCAACTTAAAGGAAATAAAAATATAAGGATATGAATATCGATCGTGACATCAATCAAGCAATGAAACTATGCCAACAGCAGAAGTATCAAGAGGCAATAAAGTTATTTGAGAGAATCGTTTTAGATGATTCCACTGTAGCTGATGCTTGGCGAGGAATGGCTCAAGCCAAAATGATGATAGGTCGCTTGGATGATGCCATTAAGGACAATGAGAGAGCATTAGAGTGCGATGAATCTAATTTATGGGCACTCATATTAATGGGAAATCTCTATGCTCGCAAGCAGGAAAATGAAAAGGCACTTACATATTATGAGAAAGTAGTGGAACTTCATCCAAAAGATGTAATTGCGATCAATAATATAGGCGGAACTTATCTCAAAATGAATCGCTTTGATGAGGGAATACGCGTATTAGCTAAAGCATTGGAAGTTGACTCTACATATCTCAACACATACTATGGTATAGCATATTGTTATCTTCAAAAAGGAGATGTCAAACTTGCTTTCGAGTATGCACAAGATGGCTTGAAATACGGAAAGGTTCGACCGGAGAATGCAGAAATTTATCCGTCTCTTCAGAAGATGTTATTAGATTGCGCCAAATATCTTACTCAAAACGGCAATTACGAGAATGAATTACAAGAAGAGCGTGCCAAATTAGAGAAAGAAGGGCGATTACCAATCCGTTTCACCAAGGACGGTGATTTGAATGTATATGCTCAGATGCGTTATGCGAAGGTACGCAATCGCGATTACCATGAGATAGTATATAATCCTGCCAAAGGAAAAATGTTGTCGCATTTATTCATGCATGAGTTGATGCATTTGGAAATGAATATTGCTGCTGCCAATCGTGGTGAAAATTGCTTTGTTGTTACCAAAGATGAACAGTTTAACGACCTCAAAGGAAAGTATGCCAAATATATTGAAAAAATGCGTGAGCAGATTGGTTCGGAGAATGCAGATAAACTTTTTGATCAACTAATCAAAGGTATATTACTGCAAGTAATGAACTGTGGTTTGGATATGCTGGTAGAGAAGAAAATATATGATGAGCATACCACATTGCGTCCCGTGCAAGTCTTCTCACTATATAGTATGCTTACTGAGTATATTCAGTCAGTTAAAGAAGCTGAACAATCTGGCAATTTCCCTAAAGACATTGTAGCCGCAAACAAGATTATGAATATTGCAACTGCAATGCATTTCAAAGACTTGTACAACATAGATCTTGTTCCAAAGTTTAAGGCAACACCGAATGAATTAAAAACGGCTCAACATATATACGATGAGTACTTGTTCTATGCAGAGAAAGGATATAAAGCTGGAGAAGAATATGATTTTGTCTATACAATAGCAGGTCTATTTGACCTTGAAGATTATTTGGAATTTGTACCTGAAGAAGAAGCAAAGGAAGAGGATTATTACAAGCGGCTCCAAAGTGACATAGATAAACAAATAAAAGAGCACCCAGTAGTAAAAGACTCTTTGGTTGTAAATGAGATAAATCGAGACTTCCGCGATGAGCATTCTAACAATCCGGAAGAAACGATGATGATGTCTATGTACATGCTTGGAGCAATGAATTACTTTGATAGTATGTTGTTAGAGGATGTACGCAAAATAGCAATGGACATAGCAGTTGTAGGTATGGGTGGAATCAATCCTAACAAGAAAGGATATAGGGTAAAGACTATTCCAGACAAAGAATTCGGAGGATACGAACTTCTTGCCTATTACTATGTCTCTTTTGCACGTGCAATTCCTGATTTGTTGCCAAAGTTAGGGCTACCTTTTGCTGAGGCTTACGAAGCAGCGTTGCAACTATACAATGCAAAAAAAGGTTAGAGATAAGCAATCAAAACACTATAACTATGATTATATACCAGAACACAAAAGGTGGTTTTACACAAGATGTGCGAAACAACAAAATTGCCCAAAAGATTGAGGACGCATTTTATGAGCATTGCGTTTCTCATAATAATAGTGCGGAGTATCGCAGTTGGGCAAATTCAATGCAATACATGTGCAATGTGCTGGATGATAGTGCAATCTCTGATGATTGCAATATAGCTATTGAGTATCAAATTCCGCTGACAGGAAGACGAATAGATTTTTTGATAGCGGGTGTGGATGATAACAATCAAAACAATGTAGTTATTGTTGAACTCAAGCAATGGGAAACAAGCGAGCCGACAACAAGTTCTGGAGTAGTACGAGCATATACTGGCGGGGCATTGCGTAGTGTAACACACCCAAGTTATCAGGCATATTCTTATGCTAGAAGTATCGAGTGCTTCAACGAAGCAGTAGAAGAGGATCATATTCACTTCTTCCCATGTGCATATCTGCACAACTATAAGGAATCATCACGTTCAAATATTGATTCACCACATTATGCTGACGCGGTTAATTCTGCGCCACTATTCCTTAGTGAAGACTGCACAAAACTGCGTTCTTTCATTAAGAGATATATTCATCAGCGCGCAGGTAAAGATTTGCTCATGTGTATAGAAAATGGCAAACTGCGTCCGTCTAAATCGCTACAAGACACCCTTACATCTATGCTTCATGGCAATGAGGAATTTTTCTTGATCGATGAGCAAAAAGTAGCATATGAATTGGTTAAGAAAGCACTTGATAAGGCTATTAGTGGTAGGGATTTTAAATATACCATTATTATTCAAGGAGGCCCGGGAACAGGTAAAAGCGTCGTAGCGATTCAATTGCTATGCGACCTAATAAAGAAAGGCCATACTGCACTTTATGTGACAAAGAATTCTGCGCCGCGTGATGTGTATTTCGCAAAACTGCAACAGGATAATTTTCGCAGCAAGTATATAAACAATCTTTTTAGGGGGGCGGGGTCATTCATAGATGCAGAACCTAATACGTTTGATTGTATCTTAGCCGATGAAGCCCATCGCCTACAGATGAAATCTGGTTTGTTTCGTAACAAAGGAGAATCACAAGTAAAGGAGATAATAAATGCAGCAAAAGTTTCGGTGTTCTTTATTGATGAGCAACAACGCGTGACTTCAGCTGACGCATGTACGGTGGATATGATTCGCCAATATGCTCGTGAAATGCATAGCAATATTATCGAAGGTGAGGAGTATAACTTATCCGCGCAATTCCGCTGCAATGGATCGGATTCTTATATAGCACTTATTAATTCAATACTAGGAATACACTCATCGCCAAATACTTTGCTTGATTTGGATTACGATATTCAAGTTTTCGATTCGCCGACTAAGATGCGTGAAGCCCTGCGCGCAAAGAACACAAACAATAAGAGTCGCATGTTGGCTGGGTATTGCTATGAGTGGAAGAGTAAAACTAAGGCTCACGAAGTAGATATTCGTTTGGAAGATGGTTTTGAGGCACAATGGAATTTCAATAACGCAGGGCCTTGGGCCATTAATCCAAATAGTTTTGACCAAGTAGGTTGTATCCATACTAGTCAAGGTTTGGAGTTTGACTATGTAGGTGTTATTATTGGCAAAGATCTTGTTTATAAAGACGGTCAAGTGCAAACGGATGCATCGGAACGCGCAGATTCAGATCGTTCGTTATTAGGAATAAAGAATAAGGCCGATGCGGCCGATACAATCATCCGCAATACATACAAAACGCTTCTAACACGTGGTCAAAAGGGCTGCTATATATATTGCGAGGATAAACCACTTGCAGGCTATATACGCGAACAAATACAAAATATGAGACAAACTACGGTACAAGATGTAACACCACTTGTAACCGAGCCGGAGAAACTCTCGCCTATATTAGAAGATGCACCTGAGGATGAAAAATATATATCTATGTACCCAGTATATACCATCCGCGCTGCATGTGGCTATTTTGGAAACCTTGAACCAGTCAGCCAGTTGGGATGGATGCATGTATCGGGCTATGGTAAAAAAGACCGTACAAAGTTTATTGTTCAGGCCTCCGGTCATTCTATGGAACCGCGTATACATGATGGTGATTATTGTCTTTTCGAAACTTACAAGGGAGGTTCACGTGAAGGGAAAATCGTATTGGCAGAACACCACGGCGAAGTAGATTCTGACTATGAAGGAGCATATTCCATCAAAGTTTACCACAGCAAAAAGAAATACGACGAGTTTGGTGATTGGGAACATGAATCAATCACTCTTCAACCGCTAAACCGCAGTTATGACTCGATTAATATCATAGCTGAAGATGCAGAGTCTTTCCGTATTGTCGGTGAATTTATAGAAACAATAGATTTAGAGTAAATAGTTTTTTATTCCCCTTCCCTCTCCGCACTGCCATCAACCGCAGTGCGGTTTTTGTAGGTGTTCGAACGATTGTTCGTCACAAAAATGTGTGAGATTGGTCAAAAGATCGTCACAAAAATGTGTGAGAAAAGCAAAAAGTTCGTCACAAAAATGTGTTTTTATTTGCATAAGTCATGTCAGTCGATATATTCTATTACCGGTTTTTGCAGGTATTTGGAACGAATATCTCCTTCCTCGGAGTTGACCCACTCGTCTGACTTTGCATCGCAAGCGTATAACACTTCTGCCTCATAGTCATAAACAAAGAACTCTACATCAGGAAAGCGGTCCATCAGTTCCTCGCACTTTTCTATATCTTTCTCTATCTGGCACGTGCGAGCAATCTCAAAAAAGGACAGAGGAGTGTAATCCTGATCGTAGATAACTATGTCCGGCACACGCTCTCCCTTGCCTCGAATGACGGCGTTTTCTGCGAGGGCAAAATACCCTCTAGGACGGAGTTCATAGTTCATGTTTCCTAACCAAAAAGACAAAACCTCTTGATGTTGACTCGCCGGTCTTGGCATACCAATGCCTGTTGTGTAATCTAATAAAAAGCTCATAATTTCTCTTTTTTAGTTAATTATTTTTGCAAAAATACAGAAAGACATAGATATATGCAAGCGATTTTATAAAATAATCATCAAGAATGTTCATTTTGCTAATTCCTATTTTACAAAACGATAGTTTTTTCTTTATAAATTTGGATAAGTGTAAATGTTTGACGTACCTTTGCTGCCGAATTCCGCAATCTACCATAAAAGATTGCAGATTACAGTTATCAAATTTCCCAATATTGAACGGGCGCGCACGCGCGCAATATATATGGGGGGGTATTTATGTTAAATCGTTAAATTGTTAATCCTCTAGCCGTTTATCCGTAACCTGTAACCTGTAACCCGTAACCCGTTTATTAACCCATTATTTTA
>JAEEHO010000315.1 GCA_016280845.1 Paludibacteraceae bacterium
ATTGATTGTGAGCGCTGCTCCACGTTCAGTGAAAGAAGCTGCAAGCCTTGCAGCAAGTTTCCAGAACGAGCAAGCGCAGAAAGCCGGTATTCGCCGCGCTCCGCGCAAAGCAGCCGACATGCAATTGATTCACGAAGTAGCCAAACCTGAATCCTCAGAGGCTGCTTTGTACGTTTTCAACAATCCAAACGGAGGCTGGGTCATCGTTTCGGCTGATGACAATGCTGTTTCCATCCTTGGCTATTCGGACAAGGGCACGTTCGACGGTAGCAAACCTGCCGTAGCGTACATGCTGGATTACTATGCAGAGCATATTGCTCAGGCTCGTCCGTTGACCGATGAGGAGAAGGCAAGTGCAAACGCTCCCCGCCGTGCGAAAGCAGAGGAAACCGCTGTATCTCCGTTGCTGGAGATAGAGGGTATTCGTTGGGATCAAGGTACTCCGTACAACGACTTGTGCCCTATCGACCGCTACGATGACACCCGCAGTGCGACAGGATGCGCCGCTACAGCTGCATCCCAGATCATGCGTTACTGGAAGTGGCCTGCACAAGGACGCGGTAAATTCTCCTACACATGGAAGAATGTTGTTGACTATGACGAGAACATCAAGTCACACTATGCTACTTATGACACCGTATTGAGTATCAACTACGGTGAGACCACCTACGATTGGGACAACATGCTGCCGCAGTATACCGGCAAGTACAACGACGCCCAGGGTCACGCAGTAGCAGTAATTATGCATCATGCAGGTGTATCGGGCAAGATGCTCTACGGCGGACACGCTGCCGGCGGTAGCGGTGCGTACGTGAACGATATCGGTTCAGGTATGGTTAATAACTTCAAATATAAGTTTGACGGTTATTACACCAGATACCACAACAAGACTTTGAAATTCGACAGTATTGCCAAACTGTTCTCCATTGGCCTGCATGCCGGTCGTCCTATCATCATGTCGGGCGGTGGTCACGCTTATGTATGTGACGGTATGGACGGAAACGGCCGATTCCATATCAACTGGGGTTGGAGTGGCGGCAGTGACGGTTATTATGTATTGTCAGCATTGTATCCGGGACACGAAGAAGCCGTTGGTAGCGATGAGGAGCCTCTCAAATACAGCAAAGACCTTGACTTCGTTCATGGTCTGGCTCCGGACACGTTGCCTATCCATGTAACCAATATTGAGTTAGACAGAACTACACGTTCACTTGCGATTGGTGAGACAAAAAAACTACAAGCTACCATCACTCCTGCAGACGCTACTTGCAAGGGTATCTATTGGACCTCGAGCGACGAGAAGATCGTTAGCGTAAAGGGCTATATTCTGATGGAAGAGTGGGAGCGTCCGGACAAAGACGAGACCAAAGCATGGCGAAGCAAAATCACCGGTGTATCTGCCGGAACGGCTATCGTCAGCGCTATCACTTATGACGGCGAACTCATAGCTTCTTGCGAAGTAACTGTAACCGATGACGGTGGATCAACCGCAAGCGACACAACGGAACTTGTCTTCAACGGTGTCTTTGAGCAGTCACACGAAATAGGCAATAAACACGTAACAATCGGTTTGCAAGGTCCGAATGGCGGTTACTATCCTTACATGTATTTCCAATTTATGCCTGATACTCTCAACTGGAAGATAGCCGGTTACTACGTATTGGGTAGCGACAACAAAGTAGTAGGATGGCTGACCGAGCAGATGTATAACGACGGCGGTTATTCCGAATCCGTAGCCGGTTGGTTGAATATCAGTTGTATAGCCGAAGGAGAATATAAGTTCGAGGGAGTATATCTCGCTGATGACAATAAGTATTATAAGTTCGATTATACTACTGCTATCGATTCCATTGAAGAAGGCAACGTTAAGTATGCACTGAAAGACCAAGCAGGCGATGGAACGATGACCATATCTGATGTTACATGGTATGCTCTTGGCGAACAGTTTGCTACCAACAAAGCAAACAACGGTCTTATCGTATTGCCGGCAGGTGAACCTGCGCCAAGCACCAACGGTCGCGTATTTGTAGGCTGGAGCGCAAGCGAGGTAGAGGCAACCAATATCGAGCCGGTGATGGTTAAAGACGGAGATGAGGTAAACAGCAACGCAACCTACTATGCTGTATATGCAGAGCGCTCTACCCCATCCGCAACACCGATTGAGGTTGCTTCGGTTAAGTTCAACCACTATTCCGGTGATGATGACAAATTGAGCGTAGCTAATCATATTGATTCGCTGATGGCTTACGACAAAATGGGCTTCAAGGATATTAGCGCAGCCAACACCGTTGTCGGCAAGGAAGGTATCAAAATGACCGCTTCGAGCAAGAACGGTACACTGATTCTCACATTGGACCAACCGGCTGCCATCAAGAAAGTAGCTGTGAACGCTGCACAATGCAACGATGACGACGAGTGCCGTATCCGTGTGATATCAGAGAGCACTATGATAGGCCAAGTACAAGCACCGGGTGCAAATCTGGAGTATATTGCCAACGAGCCTATTGAAAGCAATACCATCAAAGTAGCGATCAGCAACAAGAGAAATGCATATATCGACAAGATATCTGTATTCGCAGAGGACAAAGGTAACTATTTCAACTATAGCACTTCGGGTGAAGGTACCGGAACAGAACTTCCTGTTGTAATTGTGCCGATTAACAACGAAGGTTTGATTCTGACCCAAGACAGCATGAGTCTGGATATCACCGAAAAACAGCAATTGGTTTATACCATTGCTCCGTACGAGTACAAAGACCAAAGCGTAACCTGGGTTTCGAGCAATCCGGAAATAGCTTCCGTAGATGAGAACGGTGTAGTCACCGGTATCTCCGAAGGTAAAGCAACCATCACTATTACTGCTAACAACGATGGTTATAGCGCATCTTGCGAAGTAAGTGTAAGCAACGAAGTATTCGCAAACAAGCTGATATTCAACGGCATGTTTGAGCATAAATATGATTCCGAAGAATCTTGTTTCTCTATCGGTTTGCGTGGTCCGGAAGGCGGCTACTATCCATACCTGTGGCTGCGTTTCCACGGTGACGACACCAATTGGAAAATAGCCGGCGAGTACGAGTTAAACAATCAGAATTACATAAAAGGATGGATTACTGAGGCTAATTACAATGGAGACAAGACAGACAAATCCGTATCCGGTTGGATACGCATCACCTGCGTTGAAATTGGCAAGTATAACTTCAAAGGTCAATATGTATCCAACGATGGTCTGGAATATGTATTTGACTACACCACTTCTATCTCCAGTGTTTCTGATGGTAATGCTACACATACACTGACCGACCTGCCGGAAGGTTTCACTCCGGAGTACGTATACTTTATGTCAATGGGTGACATAATCGACTCCACATACATTCTCGATGGAAAATTGGTTATGACTACCATTCAACCGGCCGATTGCGACAATATGACCTTCATGGGATGGACTACAGAGGAGAACTACAACAGCAATGTTGCTCCTACCTATGCTAAGGAGGGCGATGTTACTACCGCCAATACTACCTATTATGCAGTCTATGCTCTGCTGGATGAAAATAGTTCCGTATCCGCTGAAGTTGCTTCTGTTGTATTCAAGAACATGACCAACACGGACGATTATTGGTACGATGACGGTTACAGAGACGAGGCTATTGAGAACGTCATAGACTCGCAAAAAAATATTTCCGAAGTACATGCTTACTACACACGCCGAGGCGAACACGGTATCCGAATCGGCTGCAGCAAGGATGACCCATATGCGAACCACAAGGGCTACATTCAGTTGGTAATGGGCAAAGAGGAAACAATCACCAAAGTGGTTATCACCTCTTCCAAGACCATAGACGATGATCTGGGCAACTTGTATATTGACCTTGGCGACGTTCATGACAACAATGCTATTTCTTGCGGAGAAGACGTAGAGTATACTCCTACAAATCCGGTGAAAGCTAACTCTGTGAAGATTGCAACAAAAGAGAAAGCCGCTTACATCAAGGCTGTTACAATCTATGCCGGCCAGAAAGCATACAAGAACTACACTACCACCACTTGCTACGATCCTATCACTACCGCTATTAGTAATGGTGAGAAGGCGAATGGCGAATGGATGAAGGTGATTGTTAACGGTCAGCTGTTCATCATCAAGGACGGCGTTAAGTACAATGTATTTGGCGCAATGGTGAAGTAAGATAAAAGATCGGCTAAAGCCTGTAAGACTGAGGCGACCTGCAAATGCGGGTCGCCTCTTTTTTGCCTATAACCAGTAACCTATAACTTTTCGTCCATTCGTCCATTCGCCTTTATAATGCTGACATAAATAAGATTGTTACGTCTATATTTTGAGTAAACGGATTTGATATAATAATTTTTTTAGGTTTATGTCTTTTGAAGGCTTTTGCTCGTTAGAGTCCGGAATTTAGTAGTAAAAACTATCTAAAAATTTACTTTTAAGGAGTTTTTGGTAGTAAATTACGGGTAGAGTATAGCTCTAAAGCATTCAAAAGGGTTTTATCGGTTTTTGTTAATTTTAATGGGACACTAGTGATACAATTATTAAAAAGAAGCAAAAAAATTTGCATATATCAAAAAAATGCAGTATTTTTGCAAGCGAAAAAGATTTTGTAATGCAATTAGGATGGCACACGCACGAGTGTGCGCATACCTTACTTACCAATACAAAAACAACAACATTCATGAAAAAATTCTACTTAGGCATCACACTTCTGATGATGTCATTGATTGTGAGCGCTGCTCCACGTTCAGTGAAAGAAGCTGCAAGCCTTGCAGCAAGTTTCCAGAACGAGCAAGC
>JAEEHO010000316.1 GCA_016280845.1 Paludibacteraceae bacterium
GCTAACATGGACCCGAACCACCGTTCGTGCATTGCATTCTTCAAGATATGTAGCGGTAAGTTTGTGCGCAACACCTATTATAAACACGTGCGCAAGGACCAACAAATGCGATTTGCTGCTCCTACATGCTTCATGGCTCAAAAGAAAGAGACTGTGGACGAGGCTTATGCAGGAGATATTGTAGGCTTACCGGATACCGGAAACTTCAAGATCGGCGATACGCTGACCAGTGGTGAACAGTTGCATTTCAAGGGCCTGCCGTCATTCTCACCGGAGATGTTCAAATACATTGAGAATGCCGACCCGATGAAGCAAAAGCAATTGGAGAAAGGTATTGCGCAACTGATGGACGAAGGTGTGGCACAACTGTTTGTCAGCCAACTGAACGGCCGTAAGATAATCGGTACCGTTGGCCAACTGCAGTTTGAGGTCATCCAATATCGTTTGGAGCACGAGTACCAGGCTAAATGCCGTTGGGAACCGCTTCAGATGTACAAAGCATGCTGGATTGAGAGCGATGATGCTGCCGAACTGGATACCTTCAAGAAACGCAAGGCGCAGTATATGGCTTTCGACAAAGACGGCCGCGATGTGTTTATGGCCGACAGCGCATACGTGCTCAGCATGGCGCAAAACGACTACAAGAACATTAAATTCCACTTCACAAGTGAATTCTGATTTATCAGAAATCGTTCAAACTATGCGAGATAAGAATTTTAAATTGTCATTTAACTAATATTTTGGTAATTATATGAAAAACAGAACTCTTCAATTTCGCCTCATTGTAATGAACTTTCTGGAGTTCGCCGTATGGGGCGCGTATCTGACCTCAATGGGGCGCTATTTGGGTGCACACGGTTTTGGAAGCAATATCGGTTGGTTCTACTCTATCCAGGGTATCGTCAGTCTGTTCATGCCAGCGTTGATGGGTATTGTAGCTGACCGTTGGCTGCCGGCACAGAAAGCTTTGAGCCTCTGTCATGCGTTGGCAGGACTCTTCATGGGCGCAGCGGGTATATATGCCTTCTTAATGGGCGATCAAGTTGCTTTCGCTCCGCTGTTTTCACTCTACACCATCTCTGTAGCATTCTTCATGCCGACAATTGCGTTGACCAACTCGGTTGCCTTCAACGCACTCGTCAAAGCCGGTATGGATACTGTTAAGGATTTTCCGCCTATCCGCGTGTTTGGAACCATCGGTTTCATCGTAACAATGTGGATTGTGGATCTGGTAGGCGCTATGGATACACCGGCTCAGTTTGTTATTAGTGGTGCTCTAAGTATCGTGCTGGCCATCTATTCGCTCACGTTGCCTAACTGCGACATCAAGAAGGTGGAAGGCAAAGTGGACTTGGTGGAAGCGCTTGGACTCAAGGCTTTTGCCTTGTTCAAACAGAAGAAAATGGCTTTATTCTTTATCTTCTGTATGTGCCTCGGTGTCAGTCTTCAGATTACCAACGGCTTTGCTAATCCGTTCCTGGCCAGCTTCGGTGCTAACCCAGATTTCGCAGACACCTTTGCTGTGCAACATTCAGGTATTCTGATTTCAATCTCGCAGATCTGCGAAGCACTTTGTATATTGGCTATTCCATTCTTTCTCAAGAAGTTCGGTATCAAGAATGTGATGCTGATGGCTATGTTCGCCTGGGTATTCCGTTTCGCCTTCTTTGGTGCGGGCAATCCTGCTATGCCGGGCGTTCTGTTGTTCGTACTGAGTTGCATTGTCTATGGCTTTGCATTCGACTTCTTCAATATATCCGGTGCGCTCTATGTGGATCAGGAGACCGACCCGTCTATGCGCTCCAGCGCACAAGGTCTGTTCATGGTGATGACCAACGGCGTAGGCGCTACTATCGGTACACTCTCTGCACAAGCAGTTGTGAATAAATTCGTTTATAATCTGCCGGAGACTGCCGACTATATGCAGATTTGGGATGGATGGAAGATGTCGTGGTACTCGTTCGCAGGCTATGCGCTGGTAGTGGCTATCCTCTTCTGGATCTTCTTCCCGAAAACTCCGGTGAACAAAGACCTTGAAGTGAAACACTAAATACGAAAAAGGCAAAATGACCAAATGGCCAAATAAATGGTACATTTGTAAATGGTAAATGGTAAATGAACCAATGGTAAATGTATAAGAAGGAACTGGCATATTATTTCTCTACACCTATTGCGTATATCGTAATAGGTCTATATCTGTTGGCTATCAGCCTCTTCCTATGGGTTATCCCGGGTCAGTGGAATATTATTGACTCGGGATACGCCCAGGTGGACGGACTATTCCAACTGAGTCCGTGGTTGCTGATGCTGCTTTGTCCTGCGCTGACAATGCGTCTCTTTTCCGAAGAACGCCAATCGGGTATGTGGGATTTGCTACGCACCAAGCCTATACCGCTGAGTCACACAGTGTTAGGCAAGTATTTTGCGGCATGGACGCTTGTGTTGATCGGACTGCTACCATGTTTTGTCCATTATTTTGTTGTTGCATACATGGCAGAACCGATGGGCAATCTGGATAGCGGTGCTTTCATGGGCTCGTTCATCGGACTGATACTGCTGAGCGGCACATTTATGGCTATCGGCCTGTTCTGCGCCACATTCAGTCGCAGTCAGATTGTATGTTATATAGCCGGTGCTCTGGCTTGCTTTGTTCTCTACTGGACTGTACTGCAAGACCACTACTCCAGCCTCTCGCGCGGCGTATTGGACTTGCGTGATGTTCTCTTCTTCGCCTCTATAGCTATTGTAGCTATCGTTTGCACTATATTACTGATCGACAAGATTACACGAAAATGACCCGCATCGGTGTACTGAGCGACACACACGGTCTGTTAGACCAGCGCGTTTTTGAGCATTTCAAAGACGTAGATGAAATATGGCACGCCGGAGATATCGGTTCAGACGATGTGCTGCGCCGTTTGCGTGAGTTCAAGCCCACCCGTGCCGTCTATGGCAATATGGATAGCGGCGATGTGCGCTATTCGCTCAGCGAGTTCTATCGTTTCCGCGTAGAAGATGTCAATGTGCTGATGACGCACATAGGCGGCTATCCCGGCCACTATAATCCGTGGTTGCTTCCGATGTTTCGAAAGGCATTGGAGCAAGCTGACGATCCCAATCAACGAATCGACCTGTTTGTATGTGGTCACAGCCATATACTGAAAGTGCAGTTTGATTCTACATATCGCTTCCTAACTATCAACCCGGGAGCTGCAGGCAAACAAGGATGGCAACCTTGCCAAACTCTCATTCGATTTACTATAGATGGTCCTAAACTTGACAATTTAGAAGTCATAGAGTTGGAAAGGCGCTAAAAAATGTCTATTTTTGATATATGTTCTAAAAAAAATGCATTTTTCTTCAAAAACATGTTAAAGAACATATAGAAATATTTGGCAGATATCAAAAAAAGCAGTACTTTTGCAGCGGATTTAAGAATTGACAACTCTAGTTAGCAAAATTAAATCCACTTTGATAAGCCAATCTTTTTTGTACCTTAAAATAAACAGACTAATACCTAAGAAACACAGTCGTCGTGATGACGACTGTCTTCATTTTTTAGAGGGCAGGAAAAAACACATAATAAAACCCGCATCTTTTGATGTGGGTTTTATTTCGTTATATTTCAAAACGATTTCGATATGTTTCGAATCCGTTTTATTGCATATGCCTTTTTGGTTACTTATTCGACATTTTTATGCCGTCACGCTCAAGCAGAGCATCGATAGTAGGCTCGCCTCCACGGAAACGGCGATAGAGAACCATCGGCTCTTCGGTACCACCCTTCTCCAGGATGTTCTCGCGGAACAAGTCTGCCTCTTTCTTGTCGAAGATAGAACCGCGTTCAGCCTGTGCTTTCTTGAATTGTGCAAAGGCATCAGCGTCCAACAACTCCGACCACTTGTAGCTATAGTAGCCTGCTGCGTAGCCGCCCGAGAAGATATGAGTGAATGCGGTAGCCATTTGTGTGCCGGAAATATTAGGCATGACGCGTACTTGCTCCATGGCATTGTTGCAGAACTCCAACACAGCGTCCTTGGTTGTTTTGCCCTTAGGAACAACGAACGGTTCGGTTAGTGTATGCCATGCCATATCGAGATAGCCGAACGAGAGTTGACGTACACAGCCGTAAGCAGCGTGATAATTGTTGGCTGCCTTAATCTTTTCAATCAGGTCTTCCGGCATCGGTTCGCCAGTCTCGTAGTGTTTAGCAAACGTATCGAGAAACTCTTTCTCGCCTAGGAAGTTCTCATTGAACTGGCTCGGCAGTTCGACGAAGTCGCGTGGTACAGCAGTACCGGATTGTGACGAATAGTGGCAACGAGTCAGCATACCGTGCAATCCGTGACCGAACTCGTGAAGGAAGGTCTCTACTTCATCATAAGTCAGCAATGCCGGCTTGGTCTCTGTTGCACGGGTGAAATTCATCACATTGACAATATGCGGACGATGATCCTTGCGACCAACTTTGTATTGCGGTTGGAAATCATTCATCCATGCGCCGCCACGCTTACCGTCACGCGGATGGAAGTCGCTGTAGTAAACAGCCAGGAATTTGCCGTACTTGTCATAAACCTCGTATGCCGATACCTCCGGGTTGTAAACCTGAATATCCTTGTTCTCAACGAATTTAACGCCGTAGAGACGCTTAGCCAGGCCGAATACGCCTTGCTTAACCGATTCCAACTCAAAGTATGGACGGAGTACATCATCAGAGATGCTATACTTGGCGTCTTGTAGTTTCTTGCTATAGTAGCTCCAGTCCCACGGTTGCAGTTCGCCGACCAGACCTTGCTCGTTAGCATAAGCCTGCAGTTCTTCCACTTCTGCCTTAGCAGCCGGCATGTAGGCATCGCGCAATTGGTCGAGGAATGACATTACGGTCTCTTGCTTCTCGGCGCAAGTCTTGTGCAGCGATTTCTCTGCATAAGTCTTCTTGCCGAACAATTGAGCCAACTCAAGACGGGTATTGGCAATGTCGATGATATTCTGGGTATTGTCAAACTCACCACCGATACAGCGTGTATTGTATGCTATATATACTTCCTGACGAAGTGCACGGTTGTCGCAGTCCTTCATCAAAGGAATATAGGTTGTCGGCTTGAGGTCAATCAGCCAGCCTTTCTGGCCTTTCTTCTCAGCATTAGCCTTGAGCATACCTTTGGTGTCGTCGTTCAGACCAGCCAGCTGCTTCTCATCGGTGATGAGTTTGGTCCAGGCATTGGTAGCCTTCAGTACGTTTTGACCGTAGGTGAGCGTAAGCATAGACAGACGTGCGGAGAGTTCGCGATATTTCTCCTTGCCGGCCTCGTCGAGATTAGCACCGTTGTCAGCAAATGACTCGTATGTATCCTCAAGCAGTTTGCGCTGATCGGGCTTGAGATTCAGGCTCTCACGCTTGTCATAAACGGCTTTGATACGTTGGAAGAGGCTGTCGTTGAGGATGATAGATGTGCTATACTCCGACATTAGCGGGCTCAGTTCTACCTCTATAGCCTGCAACGAATCGTTGGTCTCCGAGTGGGTAAGATTGTAGAAGCAACCTGCAACCATAGACAATGTATGTCCGGCGTTCTCCAGTGCCTCGATAGTATTCTCAAAGGTAGGTTCCTCCGGATTATTGATGATTGCATTGATATCCTCGCGTCCCTGGCGGAATCCTTCCTCAAACGCAGGCATATAATCGGATGCATGAATCTCATTGAACGGATAGGTGCCGTGTGGCGTTTTCCAGTTCGCGTAGTTCAACAGAGGATTAGCGTTCTCCTCTACTGCGGCTTTCTTGTTGCAAGCCGTGATGGCAATAGCACTTAATGCCATAATACACAGTGTTTTTAGTTTCATAATAAACGTTATTTAATATTACCTTTTACCCCTTAGCAAGTTAATACAGCCGCTCATCTGATAAACACCGATGAGGGATTCGTCTGCTTTCATTTTCTTCTTCTTAAACGAAGCCTTGCCTATATACTTGGCATTCTTGACTGCATCGGTACCCAGAGCACGGATGACATAGTAGTATGCTCCTTCGGAAGCCGGACGTCCGTTGATGGTACCATCCCACCCTTTGGCCGGATCGGTCCATTCATAGACTAGTTTTCCCCAGCGGTTATATACCCAGCAGTGGAACTCGCGCAACGAACGGTATGCTACACGGAATTCTTCATTCTTTTGACCAGGATCATTATCCGGAGTAAATACATTAGGAACAGCCAGATACGACTCGCTAATGCTAACCGTTACTTCCATCGAATCGCTTGTACAATACTCGTTCTTCACTTTGCACACAACGCGATAACCACCCGGCTGGGAGAAAGTATAACGTATGTCTTGATCGCGACGAGTGGCTATGAGATCTCCGGTACGGTAGATACTCCATGAAAAGAACTTGGCCGCGGGTGTCGGGTTGCTATAGAAAGCCACCTCGAGCGGACCACTATATTCCGAACCGGTTATCAGATCCTGGCTAGTAGGTCTATTGCGTTCGTTGGATCTCTCGCCATCCTGGCCGCGTGTCGTAACAAGTGAGGTCAGTTGTATTTTCACCGCATGAACCGAATCCTCGATCAACTCTGTCTGAATGCAGGCCGAGTCGAGTCCGAGTGCCATGCGTATATCGGTGTCATAGCACAATGTGATGGGCGTAGCAGCATAGAGCGGAGGCAACGTGTAATAAACGCCGTTGCGTAGGGTTTCAGCCATCAAAGCTGCAGAATCCACCCACTCTTCGGAATTCCACGCCAGATCATTATAGTTAATGGTGCATGCGCGCGCATAGCGACCTGTTGTTCCGTCAGGACGGGTATAGGTGAAAGGTTGGGCATCACCTACTACAGACAGCGTTGTCATGTCGCAGTCGGGAGTGATAATCAACGAATCCAGACTTGCATCGCTATAGAGGAACACATAGAACGGCGCACATGTCATACCGCCTCTGACGATATAGTAACCGCCTTCGTCCGGGTATATTTCTTCTGCGTCAGACTGAAACAGCGTTCCATCTGTGCGATACCAGTTGACAACGGTATCGGCCTTCATGTGAATCTCGTCCTTGAAGAAGAACAAGGTATCGTTGCCGTTCTCCACCTGTTTGGCAGTACCGACACACTCCACGTTCATCGGCAGAGCCGCATGAACGCAGAGTGCGAAAAACGAAAATACTATAGTTGCTAATTGTTTCTTCATTCGATATATCGACATACCGATATGTCGGTATTCTAAATCATTTATTTACCTGGAACTTAGTTACACCGTTCTGGAAGAAGTCCACAATCTGCTTGGCAGCGGCGATGCCGGCATTGATGTTAGCCTCGGCTGTTTGTGCACCCATCTTCTTCGGAGTAGCGAAATAGCGTCCCTCAAACAGCGTCTTGAACTTGCTGTCCGAAGCGGGCATGATATCAGTCATGTACTTGAGATCCGAACGTTCCTGCATCAGCGCAATCAGTTCATCCTCATTGATAACCTCTTTGCGCGCGGTGTTAACCAATATACCGCCCTTAGGCATCAGACCTACGAGCGCTCGATTAATGCTGTTTTTGGTCTCGTCGGTAGCCGGTATATGCAGGCTGACGATATCGCAAGTCTTGTACAACTCTTCTGCGGAATGAACAGGCGTTACGTTAGCAGCCTTCATGGCCTCATCCGGGCAATATGCATCGTAAGCATACACGTCCATACCGAATCCCTGAGCAATGCGAGCGACATTACGTCCCACATTACCGAAGGCATGGATACCGAGTTTCTTGCCCTTCAATTCTGTACCGCTGGTGCCGTTATAAAGGTTGCGAACGGCATACACCATGAGTCCGAGAGCCAATTCGGCAACGGCATTGCTGTTTTGGCCCGGAGTATTCATAGCTACCACGTTGTGGGCAGTAGCAGCCTCAAGGTCAATATTGTCATAGCCTGCGCCGGCGCGTACAACAATCTTGAGTTGCTTGGCAGCATCCAGCACAGCAGCATCCACAATATCGGAACGGATAATGAGTGCATTTGCGTCTGCTACTGCGTCAAGCAGTTGTTGCTTGTCGGTATATTTCTCGAGCAGCGCCAGTTCGTATCCTGCGCCCTCTATCACCTCGCGAATGCCGTCTACGGCTACTTTCGCAAAGGGTTTCTCTGTTGCAACTAAAACCTTCATGGTCTCTAATAATGTAGTTAGTTGAATTGTTTTTCCTGTTGAGGTTGTCCGCCGATGTCTATCAGTCGGCAGTATAAAGGAGAATCCCATGCTTAATGCAGTTTCTCATACTCGTGGATACAATCTACGAGGGCTTGAACGCCATCTATATCCATTGCGTTGTAGCAGCTTGCACGGAAACCGCCTACGAGACGATGGCCCTTGATGCCGACCATGCCGCGCTCGGTAGCAAACTTGAAGAAGTCATCCTGCAGGTCTGCGTACTCCGGTTTGAATACAAAGCATATATTCATGCGGCTGCGATCCTCTTTGTTGGCGATAGTCGGCATGAACAGTTTGGACTCGTCGAGGCACTTGTAGAGCAATTCAGCCTTAGCCTTGTTGCGCGCCTCAATCCACTTCAAACCGCCGTTAGCCTTGAGCCAACGCAGCGTCAGCAGAGCGGTATAGATAGGCAGTACAGGAGGAGTATTGAACATCGAACCACCCTCGATATGCGTCTGATAGTTAAGCATAGTCGGGATATAACGGCTCACCTTGCCCAAACATGACTCTTTGACGATAACGAAGGTAACACCCGCGGGCGCAAGGTTCTTCTGCGCGCCACCGTAGATGATATCGTACTGGCTGACATCAATAGGACGGCTCAATATATCGGAAGACATATCTGCGATTAGAGACACTTTGCCTTTCTTCTTGTAGATTTCCTGCAGTTTAGCGTCGCTGATCTCAGTACCGAAGATGGTATTATTGGTCGTGATATGGAAATAGTCAGCATCTTGCGGGATCTCGTAGTCCGTAGGGATAGAGTCTGTGCTGGCAGCCACCTCTACAGCCTCGCCGAAGCCTTTAGCCTCTTTGAGCGCCTTCTTAGCCCACACGCCGGTGTTCAGGTATGCTGCTTTCTTCTCCAGCATGTTGAACGGGACCATGCAGAACTGCAGGCTGGCACCGCCGCCAAGGAAGAGCACACGATAGCCTTCAGGCACACCAAGCAACTCCTTGAAGAGCGCTTCGGCCTCATCTACTACGGGTTGAAAATACTTAGCACGGTGGCTGATCTCAAGAACCGAAAGGCCTTCGCCCTGGAAATCGAGAACGGCTTCAGCCGTCTGTTTGATCACTTCTTGCGGCAGGATACTCGGTCCCGCATTGAAATTGTACTTTTTCATGTCATTACCAATTATACGTTATTTTTTTGCTTTTAGCCATTAGTTACACTTGAGCGTCCATGCGCGGTTATTCCACGTGGTCGGATGGATCTGCGGCAGTGTAGCTGCTGCGCCGGACTGTTTGCCGGCCATATAGAGTGCCATAGCCACAGCGGCCATATCGTCAGCATTGGCCGATGCAGGCTGAGCGGCTGCAGGAGCAGCAGGAACGGCAACGGGTTCCAGATACTGACGCAGGTTTTCCGGCACTTCCTTGCCGGCCTTGCGCATGCGTTCTGCGAGGTCTTTGTTGAATTGCTCTTTGGCCTGACCGGACTTGAACTCGCGGTACTGCTTCTCGTGCATAGCAAACTCGAACATCTCTTCGTCGTCCTGACCGCGATCCCAACCGAGTTCTTCCATCTCCTTGATATACTTAGGCAGCACATCCGGATAGAGTGCTTGTGGATCGTCGGTATAGAACTCGAAGCCTTTCTCTTTGGCCAATTCGATAATCTCCGGAGCCAGCGTGCCCGGCAGTTTACCGGATTTACCGAGGATCATACCCCACATAGCCGGGTCCATACGTGTGAAATCTTTTTCACCCATCGAGCGGCTGAAGAGGTTCATCAGGGCTGCGTTCTTCACGTATTGCGAGAACGGCGTTACGAGGCATGGTGTACCGAGCATCGGCCATATACGTTGTACTTCGTCAAACAACTGAACGAGCAGTTCGTCCTCCGACAACTCGTGCTCACCTTTCTTCTTGAGGTTGGCGTTGATAGCGGCGTGCATACCCTTCAGGTCAGCCATCAGCGAACCCATCATACCGCCCGGCAGACCGCAGCCTACGAGCAACGAGGTCATGAGCGCATTTTTCGGGTCAATCCAGTATCCGAGGAAATCGTCGATGAACTCCTGGGTCAGATTGCGTGCCTGCATGTACGCCTTCATATTGATATCCTTAACGAGGAATCCGGCCTCCTTCAGCATAGCCTGGATGGTGATTACATCAGGATGCACCTTACCCCAGCTGAGCGGCTCCATAGCCACATCGAGCACATCGCAGCCGGCCTTAGCAACCTCAAGCATCGAAGCAACCGAGAAGCCGGGGCCTGTGTGACCGTGATACTGGATGATGATATCCGGGTGTTTCTCCTTGATGGCAGCAACGATAACGCCCAACATATGCGGACGACCGATACCGGCCATATCCTTCAGACAGATCTCTTGCGCACCGCCTTCGATCAGTTGTTCAGCAAGATTGACGTAATAATCAACGGTATGCACCTGCGAATAGGTGATACACATGGTAGCTTGTGCTGTCATACCGGCAGCCTTGGCCCACTTGATAGAAGGAATGATATTACGCGGGTCGTTCAGACCGCAGAAAATACGGGTAATGTCCGTGCCCTGCGCATGCTTCACTTTGTACATCAATTGGCGCACATCAGCAGGAACTGGGTTCATACGCAGCGCATTCAGACCACGGTCCAACATATGTGTCTTGATACCTACTTCGTTGAACGGTTTGGTGAAAGTACGCACAGCCAGGTTCGGGTTCTCGCCATACAGCAAGTTTACTTGTTCGCTAGCACC
>JAEEHO010000317.1 GCA_016280845.1 Paludibacteraceae bacterium
CCCGGTCACCTGGCTTCTTCATTGGGAGCGATTGAGTTGACCGTGGCCTTGCACTACGTCTTTGACACACCGGAAGACAAACTGGTTTGGGATGTGGGACACCAGGCTTATGCGCACAAGATATTGACCGGACGTCGCGACCGATTCAACACTAACCGTCAGTTCAAAGGCCTCAGCCCGTTCACCAATCCCGCCGAGAGCGAATATGACGCCTTCATAGCCGGACACGCCAGCAATAGCATTTCCGCAGCGTTGGGTATAGACATAGCCAACTCCAAGATGCATGCAGCCGACGACACAACGGCGAGGAACGTGGTGGCCATCATCGGCGATGGAGCCATGACAGGCGGACTGGCGTTCGAGGGACTGAACAACACCTCGATGGACAAGAACAACCTGCTGATAGTGCTCAACGACAACCACATGGCTATCGACCCGTTGAAAGGCGGCATAACGCAATATTTGGTGGACATAACGACCAGCGCACCCTATAACCGCGTGCGATGGAACCTCTACCGCGCAGCTGTGATGTTACGCCTGATAGACGACCGCAAGAAAGCACGCATGTTGCGCCGCAACAACAACCTGAAGGCTGTGTTGTCGCGCCAGCAGAGCAATATATTCACCGGACTCAATATCCGCTATTTCGGTCCGACCGACGGACACGATGTGGAAGGACTGGTGCGCATACTGAGCGAGATAAAGAATCACCGCGGACCGAAAGTGCTGCATATCATCACTAAGAAAGGTAAAGGATATGCACCGGCAGAGAACGACCAAACCGTGTGGCATGCACCCGGCGAGTTCAACGTAGAGACAGGCGAACGGACAAACGGCAAAGTGACGAATGTGCCGTTGTGGCAGGAAGTGTTCGGCGAGACGTTGTTGGAGTTAGCCAAAAAGAACGACAAGATAGTCGGTGTTACACCTGCGATGCCGTCGGGTTGCTCCATGTCTATCATGCAGAAAGAGTTACCGGATCGCGTTTTTGATGTGGGTATAGCCGAGGGCCACGCTGTGACCTTCAGCGCCGGACTAGCCAAGGCAGGCATGCTGCCCTATTGCAACGAGTACTCCACATTCCTCCAACGCGCGTACGATAATATAGTGCACGACGTGGCGCTGCAGAAACTGCACGTGGTGCTCTGCATCGACCGTGCAGGCATAGTGGGCAACGATGGTGCCACGCACCACGGACTATTGGATTTGACATACCTCAGACCGATACCCAACATGCAGATATGCGCGCCGCGTACGGGCGAAGACTTGCGCGAGATGATGATTATGGCCGAGACACTGGACGGACCGGTGGCCATCCGCTACCCACGCGGACGCACGCCGCAAGGAGGTCCGGCTTCGGAGCCTCTCCAATACGGCAAAGGCGTTAAGTTGCGCGACGGAAAAGATTTTGCGGTACTGACCATCGGCTCAATCGGCAACCCGATGAACGAAGCAATAGATGAAGTCTGCCGTCAGAACTCAGCCATCAGCATTGCCCACTACGATATGCGATGGCTCAAGCCGATGGACGAAGAGTTGCTGCACGAGGTGGGCAAGAAATACAAGACTATCGTGACTGCCGAAGACGGCATGATTGCCGGCGGTCTGGGTAGCGCCGTACTGGAATGGATGGCGGACCACGGTTACACACCGCACGTCATCCGTCTGGGAGTCAACAACCAGTTTGTCGAACACGGCAGTACCAAGGAACTGTATCATATGTTGAAACTAGATAAAGAAGGACTATGCGAATCGTTATTGCAGGTGCCGGTGAAGTAGGCACGCACTTGGCCAAATTGTTGAGCCGCGAGGAAATGGAGATCAGTCTGCTGGACGAGAAGCCGGAACGCCTGGGTGACCTGAGCGCCGACTATGACCTGCTCACACGCGTGGGTAACCCCACATCCATCCATGACCTGAGGGAAATCAATGTCAAGAATGCGGACCTGTTCATCTCCGTCACACCACACGAGTCGGAGAACATGACGGCCTGTCTGATAGCCAATCAGTTGGGCGCCAAGCGTACGCTGGCACGTATCGACAACTACGAGTATCTGTTGCCGGAGAACCGCAAGTTCTTCGAGGAGATGGGTCTGAACCACTTGATCTATCCGGAGGTGCTGGCCGCCAACGAGATAGAGGAGAGTCTGCGCACCAGCTGGATGCGCTATTATCTGCACCTGAGCCAGGGCGCACTGGAACTGTGCGTAGTCAAGGTGCGCAAAGGAGCCAAAGTGATAGACCAACCATTCTCTTCGGGCATCTACAACCACGGCCGATTCCGCATTGTGGCCATCAAGCGTGACCAACAGACACTCATCCCGCGCGGACAAGACTGCGTGCAGGACGGCGATATGGTCTACTGCGTCTGCACCAAGGATGACATGGAGTTCATGCGCGAAGAACTGGGCAAATCCAAACGCGAGATGAAGAACGTCATCTTCTTCGGCGGCAGCCGTATAGCACGCAAGGCGGCGACGGAAATGGCCGATGAGAAGAACATCAAGATCATCGAGCGCGACCGCGACGTGTGCCGACTGCTAAGCGAGAAAGTACCAAACGCACTGATTATCAACGCCGACGGCAGCGATATGGATGTACTGAAAGAAGAAGGTATCCAGGACGCAGATGCCTTTGTTGCCGTAACGGAAAGCAGCGAAGCCAATATATTCGCCTGTCTGGCCGCCAAACGATTCGGCGTGCACAAGACCATCGCCGAGGTGGAGAACCTGGACTACATCCCCATGGCGGAAGGACTGGATATAGGCACCGTACTCAACAAGAAAACTATTGCCGCAAGCTATATATACCAGATGCTATTGGACGCCAGCGTGCGCGGTGTGCACAATCTGACCAGCGCTGACGCCGAGATAGTGGAGTTTGTGGCCAAAGAGGGCAGCACTATCACCAAACACAAGGTGAAAGATCTGGACCTGCCGAGCGAAGCCAACATAGGCGGCATCGTGCGAGCAGGCGAAGGTATTTTGGTAAACGGAGACACCGAGGTCATTGCCGGTGACCTGGTAGTAGTCTTCTGCAAGAACCACGTAATACGTAACTTAGAGCGATTCTTCAAATGACGCGTACATTCAACTGGCGACTGGTTTTCAAGACAATGGGTGTGTTGACCGCACTGGAAGCACTGTTCATGCTGGTGCCTACTTTCACCGCGTGGTGGTACCACGAGGCGGATATGGGTGCATGGATCGTGTCATCGGTCATCACGTGGCTGTCGAGTCTGCTCATCCTGCTGGCCGGACGGCGAGCGGAGAAACGTGTGGGCGAACGCGAGGGATATGTGATTGTGGGATTGGTTTGGGTCGTCTATTCCCTGTTCGGCGTACTGCCTTTCTGGCTCAGCGGCGCACTGCCATCTATCACCGATGCATGGTTTGAGACAATGGCGGGATTCACCACAACGGGTGCCACCGTCATAGACGATGTGACCGCCATGAGCCACTCTATCCTGCTCTGGCGCGCATTGATGCAATGGATCGGCGGTATGGGTATCATCGTGCTCAGTGTGGCCATCTTACCTATGTTCGGACTGGGCGGCATGCAGCTCTATAGCGCCGAAGTGACAGGCGTCAGCTACGAGAAACTGAGCCCGCGTATAGCCGACACAGCCAAGCATATGTGGATAGCCTACATCATGATGACCATCGTGCAATGCGTGCTGCTGTGGCTATTCGGCATGACCAAGTTTGACGCCATATGCCACTCGCTCAGCACCATATCGACCGGAGGTTTCTCGACACGCAACGACAGTATGATCAGCGACTGCGCTGCCATCCAGTGGACTACGGCCGTCTTCATGTTCCTGTCGGGTATCAACTTCACCCAACTGATCTACCTCTTCCGCGGCAAATCCGAGCGACTGTTCAATGACGAAGAGACACGCTGGTACGCCGGCGCTATTGGTGTTGCCACACTGTTTCTCTCGTTCGGACTGTTCGTTCACTACGGCATCGAGCACGATGTGACCAACCTGGTTGAGATAGAGAACAATATCTTCAAGGCCGAGCGCGCGCTGCGCAAAGGATTCTTCATGGTTTGTTCAGCCATGACCAGTACCGGTTTTGCAGCAAGCGACTATATGACATGGCCCAAACTGCTGTGGGTATTCGTCTTCTTCCTGATGTTCACCGGCGCATCGTCGGGTTCGACATCCGGCGGTATCAAGTGGGTGCGTATCGGTATCTTCGCCAAGTCTGCAATGGCGGAGATCAAGCGCCGTATTCACCCCAATGCCGTTATACCCGTTCGCTTCAACGGCCGCACCGTGCCGGAACAGACCACCAGTAACATCATGGCGTTCTTGTTCTTCTATATCGTTATCATCGTGCTGGCCGTACTGGTAATATGCGCCTCCGGTGTCAATTTTGACGAAGCCATAGGAACGGCCGTTTCGGGTATCGGCAACGTCGGTGTATCTATCGGTCAGTTCGGCCCGTCAGGCACCTATTCCACCTATCCGTCACTGGCCAAATGGACACTGACGCTGGTCATGCTCATCGGACGTCTGGAGATCTTCACCGTTCTATTGTTGTTCAGCAAAGCGCTTTGGAAGAAATAATATGCGGCCCGGGAAAATCTTCTTTTTCATAGTATGTTGTCTGTTGGGGCTGGGCACTATGTGTCTGGCACTTCCGCATCGCATGGAACTGGGTTCGCGCACCCTACGCTGGCCTACCCTAGCCGAGGTGTTCGGCACGATGGAGGAACCCGAAGAAGAATACGACGACTATTTTGCCTACGAAGAAGAGATACCCGAGTTCCCCGAGTTTGCGGAGTACATCGAGTATGTCGATACGGTGGAGGAGCAACCGGCGGATACGGTCAGCCGACCGGCCGTCGAACGGGTTGCTGCACCCAAAGTGCATGTTGATACGGAGACCGACAGCCGCCGATTTCTCTCGACTTTCTATGCCTCGCTGCAACATGCCGGCAACCGCCAGGTGCGCGTGATGCACTACGGCGACAGCCAGATAGAGGAAGACCGCATGACGGCACAGATACGCCACAAACTGCAGGACCGCTACGGCGGTTCGGGCGTTGGACTGATGCCTCTGGCACAGACTATCCCCAACATCAGCGTCAGCCAGAAACTGATCATGAACGGCAAACCCGTCACGGCACAACAGGGCCCAAAACGCTATATGGTATACGGTCTGAAGAGTGCGCAACGCAGCGACGGACAATACGGTCCGATGGGGCAAATGGCAGTGATGGCGGACAGTCTGGTCAAGGGCAGCGAAGATATCACCGCTATATGTATTCCTAAAGACGGGCGCACGCGATACACGCGTTGGCGCGTACTAGCCGACAGAGACATCAACTATTCGCACAACGGCGACACGCTCACGCTCAAAGGCAAAGGCAATGTGTACGGACTGTCGCAAGAGTCCGCCACAGGCATCATAGTGGACAATATACCTATGCGCGGATGTCTCGGACTGGTCTTCACCCGCATGGATGCCGACCAACTGAGCCGCTTCTACAGCGACGCCAATGTTTCGCTCATCATCATGCAGTTTGGCGGCAACGCTATTCCGTCCAACGAAAAACCGAGCACCATCTACAGCATCGTCAAGGGTCTGCGCGAACAGGTGCGTTACCTCAAGCAATGCGCACCCGGAGCCTCGTTCCTCTTTATCGGACCGAGCGATATGCTGACCACCATTGACGGCGAACTGACCTCCTATCCGCTCATTCCCTATATGGACCGACTGCTACGCAAGATGGCGCTGGAGGAAGAGATAGCCTATTTCAGCCTGTTCCAATGGATGGGCGGCGCAGGCAGTATGGCGCGATGGCAGGAGAACGGACTGGCCACCAGCGACGGCGTACACTTCCAGCGCAGCGGAGCACGCAAAGCCGGCAATGCCGTTGTCGACTGGCTGTTGGAGGGAGTTGATAACTGACATTTGCGAGAGTCTTACGAGACACTTACGAGACACTTACGAGACACTTACGAGACGATCCTAGACTATACAGCGGGTAGTTTCGAGACAATATCGAGATAGAAATTGGAATTTTTACACCACATATTTGCTTTTGACGCAGACTCGCCGCTGCTGTTCACCCAGTTCTATTTCTGGGCATTCTTCGCGTTGGTCTATGCGCTCTTTGCGCTGATCATGTTCAACGACGGACGTTCCGACAGCAGGCTGCACATGCGCAACGTCTATCTGCTCTTCGTCAGTTGGTTCTTCTACTACAAGACCAGCGGACTCTTTCTGCTGATTTTGGCGTTTGTAACGCTCAGCGATTGGATTATAGCCGGGCGAATTCATTCGGTCATCAGCAAAAACAAATCGCACATAGCCAAGATTTTGCTAGCCCTCTCAGTAACGATAGACCTCGGCCTGCTGGCTTACTTCAAATACGCGTATTTCTTCACCAACATGCTTAACGACCTGTTCGGCACCGATTTCCGCGTGTTTGACATCTTCGCGTACATCGGCAACGGCATGAGCACCAACGGTCGTTTTGCTGTTGACCAGATTATCCTGCCGGTCGGCATATCGTTCTATATGTTTCAGGTTATTTCTTACACGGCGGACGTCTTCCACGGACGTATCAAGCCGGTGAGGAACATCTTGGACTTCGGCTTCTACGTATCCTTCTTCCCGCAGTTGGTAGCCGGACCTATCGTACGTGCCGAGGAGTTCATTCCGCAATTGTACAAACCGTTCAATCTCAGCCGTCGCTACTTCGGCTTGGCTGTCTTCTGGATACTCAACGGACTGGCGAAAAAGATTATCCTGTCCGACTACTTGGCGGTCAATCTCATCGATCGCGTCTTCGACAATCCGTTGCTCTTCTCGGGCTTTGAGAACCTATTCGCGCTGTTCGCCTATTCGCTGCAGGTCTATGCCGATTTCTCGGGCTACACGGATATAGCCATCGGCGTGGCACTGCTGATGGGCTTCTATCTGCCGCGTAACTTCGACTCGCCGTACAAGTCTCAGAACCCGCAGGAGTTCTGGCGTCGCTGGCACCAGTCGTTGGGCCGCTGGCTCAAGACATACCTCTATATCCCGTTGGGCGGCAACCGTCGCATAGGCTTCGGCACTTATTTCTGGCTGACGCTGATAGCCGTTGTCTCGTCAGCGCTGACAGGCTGGTGGCTGTGGATCATGGTTCCCTATGCGGCACTGATGATCATCGTGGGCGCATATCACAACTGGGCAACCCATTGCGAGAAAGAGCTCAGCAGCCGAAGCAAACTGCTCTACGCCAACCTCAACTCGTTCATCACGCAGGTGCTGGGCGGTCTGTGGCATGGTGCCAGTTGGAACTTCATCATTTGGGGCGGCATCAACGGTATCGGCATGATTGTCAACAAGATATGGCGTGAGATGAACTGGCACGCACGCATGGGACTGATGACGCTCACCACGGTTGCTCTCTGCGCAGCCGATTATACATGGAACCAACCTGCATTGCGTCTCTTTGCCGTTTGGGCGCTCATCATATGGATCGGCACCGCGATTCGCTATGTCTATTGGCTGATAACCAAAGACAGCACGGTCAACGTTCTATCGCCTTTCACCTCTCGCCTTTCCCAAGCATGGGCTATATTGCAGACCTTTGTCTTCATCACCTTCACGCGTCTGTTCTTCCGCTCGAGCAGCAACTTGGATCCCGAGAGCGCCAACAAAGTGGCATGGGCCACGGCAAAGAACATGGTCAATCAGATTGGCGGAGCATGGAACAATGCCATCATTCCGGACTTCTTGTATGAGTATCGTTGGGTAGTGGCTATGTTCGTGATGGGAATGCTGATTCACTGGTTACCGACCAATTTCAAACGCCGCTATCGTCTTTGGTTTGCCGCCATGCCGTTGTGGCTGATGGTGTTGGCCGTTTGCGCAGCTATACTGGTTATCTATCAGTTCGTTACGGCTGATATGCAACCGTTTATTTATTTCCAGTTTTAATATGGACCGCTACGCTAAAAGAGTAAAGACCGCTATGCTAAAAGACAATAGACCGAACAGCTATATCCGGCTGAAACATTTTTGTCTTTATTCTTTTAGTGAACGCAGTGAACGGTCCTTAATCCATTGTCTGATATGATAATAGGTATAACAGGAGGCATAGGCAGTGGCAAATCCACTATTGCTCGCGAGTTGGCATACCGCGGGTACGCCTTTTATGACTGCGACAAAAGAGCCAAACAGATTATTGAGGAAGATCAGTTGGTGCAGTTTCTCATCAAGCGGGTGCTCGGCAAGAAAGCCTTCGACGGCGACCGATACAACACAGCCTATGTGAGCAAACGTGTCTTCGCCGATCCGCGGTTGTTGCAAGAACTGAACGACATTATCCATCCGCGTGTTTACAACGATCTAGAGGAACTGAAGAACTTCAGAGATTCGCGCGGAGCCACAGATCTGCTGTTTGTGGAAAGTGCCATTCTATTCGAGTCCGGACTGGCGAAGTTGTGCGACCGGATAGTGCTCGTCGAGGCACCGGAAGACATACGTATACAACGCGTTATGGCACGCGATTATCACGGCAACAACACGCCCGAGATCAGAGAACAGATTCAGGCGCGAATCAACGCACAACAAACATTTGCCAACCTTCCGCCGTCAACCATCGCCATTCAGAACGATGGAAAAAGAAGTATAACAGAATTAATACAACAAATACTCTCACAACTATGAGTATCAACGAATATATAGCCGCTCATCGCGAGCGTTTCATGGACGAATGGGCAAGCCTCATTCGTATCCCGAGTGTCAGTTGTCAGGCCGAGCACAAAGCCGACATGTTGCGCTGTGCCGAGCAGTGGAAGAAACTGCTATTGGAAGCCGGTTGCCAAAAGGCTGATATCCTGCCGTCCAACGGCAATCCCTTTGTGTACGGCGAATACACACCGAATGGCAGTTCGCCTGCGGAGACTCGCCCGACGGTTTTGGTTTATGCGCACTATGACGTAATGCCCGTAGAGCCGTTGGAACAATGGAAATCCGATCCGTGGGAACCGTCTATGCGTGACGGACGACTCTATGCACGCGGCGCGGACGACGACAAGGGGCAGGCTATGATTCAGGCCAAGGCCTTTGAGTATATGGCCCGCACGGGACAACTCAACTGCAACGTCAAGTTCATCTTCGAGGGCGAAGAAGAGATCGGTTCACCTTCGCTGGAAGCCTTCATCAGCGACCATAGAGATCTGCTAAAAGCAGATATCATCCTTGTCAGCGATACCTCTATGATTGGCAAAGAGACGCCATCTATCACCACAGGTTTGCGCGGATTGGCATACTGGCAGATAGAGGTGGACGGACCTAACAGAGACTTGCATTCAGGCCATTTCGGCGGCGCAGTCAAGAATCCTATCAATGCCTTGTGCGAGATGATTGCGCAAGTTGTAGATAAAGACGGACGAATCACCATACCGGGCTTCTACGACGATGTGCTACCTATACCCGACGAGGAGCGCAAGATGATTGCACAGATTCCGTTCTCGCAAGATAAATACAACGCGGCTATCGATGTGGACGATGTCTTCGGCGAGAAGGGTTTCAGCACCTTGGAACGCAATTCGTGCCGCCCGTCGTTTGACGTTTGCGGCATTTGGGGCGGATACACGGGCGAAGGAAGCAAGACGGTTCTGCCGAGCAAAGCCTTCGCCAAGGTCTCTTGCCGTCTGGTGGCCAATCAGGACCACGAGAAGATTTCACGCGCCTTTGCCGACTATATGCAGGCTATCGCACCTACGGGCGTACGCGTCAAGGTAACGCCTATGCACGGCGGACAAGGATATGTCTGCCCGATAGATATTCCTGCCTACAAAGCGGCAGAGAAAGGCTTTGAGACAGCCTTCGGCAAACGTCCGCTGGCAGCACGACGCGGCGGCAGTATACCTATCATCTCGGCTTTTGAGCAGATACTGGGTTGCAAGACTATCCTGATGGGCTTCGGTCTGGAGCAGAACGCCATTCACTCGCCTAACGAGAGCATGGATCTCGAGGTATGGGAGAAAGGTATCGTTGCCGTAACCGAATTTTATCGTGAATACGCAAGCAAACACTAAAATAAGGCTTAGAAACGAAGTAAACAGCGACAAAAAGTATATATACTGAAGTATATATAGTATAAGGCGTAAAAATAGTACATTGAGCGCGTGATCCTATGGTGATCCTATGGTAATCATATGGTGATCCTATGGTAAGAGTGGCTTAAGAGTGGCTACATGAACGTACAAAGGATATAGGTACCATGTACAAGGGCAAGCAGTAAAATGATTAATGGCAAAATTTTTGTGCGGTACAGATATGAAGCATCATAGCCGTAACCGAGTTCTACAAAGAGTACGCCAAAGCAAATAATTCATTATGAAAATAGCTATTATCGGAGCGGGGAGTGTTGGCTCAAATATATACCATGCGTTTGCAGAGAAAGGTATCCGGACAGAACTGGTACATGGTCGTCCTCTTACGGCTGACCCTGCGGCTGTACGTGCTCTGCCTGCGGCAGACGTATATATCTACGCTATCGCCGATCATGCTTTAGCTGACGTTGTGTCTGTCGTCAATGCACCTAAAGCGTTGCACTTGCACACTTCCGGCTCCATGCCGATCGATGTGTTCGGACCGGACAAACCACATGCAGGCGTGCTGTATTTCTTCCAGAGCTTCAGTAGGACGCAACTGATTGACGACTGGAGCGGAATACCGGTTTTCATAGAAGGACGCAATATAGACGATGTGGCAGCCATCTACACGCTGGCGCAAACACTGAGCAGTCATATATACGAATGTACCCAACGCGACCGCGAACGGCTGCACGTGGCGGGTGTGTTTGCAAACAATTTCTCCAACCTCATGTTTCGCATCGCAGCAGACATATTGCGCGACACACAGATACCATTTGCCGCCCTGCTACCACTAATTGATCGTACGGCGGAGAAGGTCCATCATATGGCGCCCAAAGACGCACAGACAGGTCCTGCACAACGCGGAGACGAGAATGTGATGAACCATCATTTGGAGGTATTGAATCAAGCCGTAAGCGGTGCCGGTTTTACCTCGCAAG
>JAEEHO010000318.1 GCA_016280845.1 Paludibacteraceae bacterium
GTTTGTTTCAACAAATCACCGACTATAGCAAATGGAGCATATTCGATAAAATCACGCAGCTTCTCCTTTATGATTGCATCATTAGTTCTAGCTTTATCCAGAACGGCTTTCTGACGCTCATATTCATCCATCGTCATTCCTTGGCCTTCACGTAATAATTTCTCTTGGTACTCTTTATCACGTAAGCGCAAAGATGACAATGTATTTTCTCTTTCAGTGATACCGTCCAAAATGTCTTGCAAATCTCCTTGCAAGTCTTCCTGTTTCTCCAGCAGGGCATTCAGCTTATTCCGGCTAACCACATCCGATGTCCGTTTGCGGAATTTTAGACGAAGCGCTTCAAGATTGTGCTTTAAGTCCTCGTATTTCTTTACTCCAAGAACTTCATTATATGCAGAAGCAAGGCGACGTCTATCATCAACAGTATTTGTCTCTGCCAAAGCCACTATTCGTTCCGAGTCAAAGAAGAAGAAACGAGCAATATCTTTGTTCAGAATAAAATCATTGATGAATACATCATTTCCAATAGACTGCGCCAGTTCGTTCCTTTGATTGTCAATTAGCACTTCTACAGAATCGCTCTGCTTAATGAAGTCATAAGAACGAATAATCGTTATCGTCTGACAAGGAATAGATGGAATAGATATGTCAGTAAACTTGATGGCAATAGAATAAACCGAGTTTGCTTGTATATCTTCGTCATTAGGCGTATATCCTGAGCGTTTAATACGCGCAAGCGTATCGGCACCGATGGATTCTATATATTGGCGTGCATTGTTGTTAAGGTTGCCAACAAGGAAAGATGGATAGCCACCGCTATTACTGATTTCTTTACGAGCAGTATCGTCTATTTCTGCCATTAAGCGACCATACAAGCACCACAGCAGAGAATGCAAGAATGTTGTCTTGCCAAATCCATTCTCGCCCGAGATCAAATAGATATTTTTCCTGTCCTCATCTTGAGGGAAAGAAATCTTATTGACACCTTTATACAGGCGGAAGTTAGTTAATGTAATATCTTGTATGCGCATATTATTGCTCTTTTACAAAGGCATCAATTCGTGCCTCTAAATCATTTTGCAAACCTTGTTTCTTCATAAGAAGTACTTTGTTCTTTTGAAGAGCAAGGAGTTCTTGAATCAGCTTGTAATGATCAGGCTTCTCTCCACAGGCTTTCTCCAACAGGATGCGTTCCTGAAGAGTGATATTGTCGTTAGGAATATCGTAGCCATAAACCTCATTATAAATATCGTTAACGGTCGTTGTGAAATTGCCATCACGATACCAAATAATCTGAATCGCTATCAGTTCTTGGCTTGAAATCAGGTTTATGCTGGAACGATATGCTTGTGTGTCACGTTGGATTTGAAGCAACTCGCGAAGAAGTTGAATGCGATATTCCATCGTGTAGTTACCCAAGTTATGACCGCTTTCATCTACAGCTACTTGACCATTTCGGCGTGTGGCACAACGTAATTCAGAAACATTACGATTATCGGACAATCTATTGCGGAACTCCAATAGAGGTTTCATCCACTCAACGCCGTTCTTAATCAGTGACGTCATGGATTTATCTTCTTTTACAACTGTACATATCCAACAACCAAAACGACTCTGACCGCAAGAGCGGTGAGAATCATCCGTTACAACGGTTGGACATTCATAGTCATCCGCAGAGGCGTCTGCATATATCTTGAAAAGTATCTGATTGTCAAATCCCCACGGAGAAGGAATAGCATTGATGATCCACCACACTTCTTCCAGCATAAGCGACTTAATAGGTGCATATGTGTAGGTATTGGCGTTCAGCGGGTGTTTAGACAAACGATGGCCTTTAATTTCGTGCCTCTTAATCGACAAGGAACGACGCTGGCTTTCATCGTAGCGAGTACCAACCAAAACGATAGCCTCACCATCAGCTGCGACTTGTGATGTAATAAATGCTGACGTCGGCTTGATCTTCATTTTCTCCGTACAAAAGCGGAAAGAATTGTTCGGCGCTGGATAGCCTTTTCCGATTACACATGACCAGAACGTATCTTCAAGAGCCGGTGTGGTAACTTTGACAGTTACGGGAAGTCTTTGCTCTTTTGCCGCTTTGGAAATCATGTCGAGTACTCCAGTAACGTACTCTTCTATAACAGGATTTTCCACCAATGTATCGTTGTTAACAACATATACTTGGCGCGTAAGCGGTTGTCCTTGTTCCTTTAACTTCTGTAAGGCAAGCCATGTGAGAGTCAGCAGCACCGTGGAATCTTTACCACCGCTAAAACCAATAATCCACGGACGGTTGTATCGGTCGTCCTCAAGATATTGGTCCATCAACTCTTCAATGATTTCTTCTATATTTCGAGGTATCTTCATCTATTTATTTTTTGGTTCACCACACACACCAAAATAGGCGGCGACTATCCGGGTAGATAGTTGCCGCCTGTAGTATGGGCGTAATCAAAGATGGAGGTTACACTTTTACCCCCCCTATTACATTGATTATGTGTGAGTTATAATTATACATATTTAATATACAGTATGTAAAGTATAATGCTTACTTAGTTATTCTCCATTTCGGCTGCAAAATTACTACTTTTTTCTGATATATGCAAGACACTTGTGCAATATGTCTTAATCACTTCTCGGTCATCTCTCGGTTTTCTCTCGGTCATCAGTCGGTAGGAGAGAACAAGTAAAACCTTTTGCTAGAATACAATTATTTCGTACATAATCATACATATGTATTGTCTGTTGAACCCAAACGAATCCCTCTGCTCTTGCAGGATTGTTTCCCGATGAAGGGTAAAATGTTGTTTTGAGCTAATTACACATAGTACCAAACAGTAATTTCAATCACGCTAAAATAAATATGCCATAATCAACTTGATTATTTTACTCAGCCCTACCGAAAGCCCTATTGGTAAAATAGCTAAAAATAATTGCCATAACCAATCCTTAGGAATAGCTGACTTTTCTTTTTCTGGCATTACAATCTTCTTGTTATCGAAGACACTCTTATCATTTGTACACTTATTAAACGAACCAATATTGTAAGTGGGTCGATAGACATTTATTTGTTTATTAACAACTTTGTATCGATTCTTTCCACCATGATTCTTTCTGGAAATAGATTGATTTTTTCTCATACTTTAAAATAGTATTTTTTTTATTAAAAGATTTCATAATTTTAAAAAATAATAATGGCAAGTCATTACTTGCCTCCTAAATCTATTTCGTTATATCTCCTAACGAATTTGGAGGAGCAGTATTTGATACCAACAACATCTCAAAGGTCACTCCGGATTGCAATGTCTTAATCTTACAATTCAATCCATCCGCAAAAATACAACATATATTTCAAATAACCAAATATTTTGGCATTATTTTTATATTATTTCGTAAATTGTTTAATTTTCAAGGAGTTAGGAGATAGAAAAAAACACCGCCGAAGCGATGTTTTTATTGGGATATTATCGTCACCAATCAATCGGCGGCTGGCCGTGTTGGGTGAGGTAGTTGTTGGCTGCGCTGAAATGGCCGCAACCGTCAAAGCCGCGATAGACGGACAGAGGTGATGGGTGCGATGTTTGCAGAACAAGGTGTTTCTTGCGGTCGATAAACTGGCCCTTGCGTTGCGCGTACGAACCCCAGAGCATGAAGACCAGATGTTCGCGTTCGCGGTTGAGTGCATCAATAGCCGCATCGGTCAGTTCTTCCCATCCTTTGCCTTGGTGACTGCCGGCCTTGTGTGCCTCGACCGTCAACGTGGCATTGAGCAGTAGCACGCCCTGTTCCGCCCAACGGCGTAGGTCTCCGCTCTGCGGGATAGGTTTGCCGAGGTCACGGTGGATCTCTTTGTATATATTGACCAGCGACGGCGGCACTTGCACTCCTTCGGGCACAGAGAAACTAAGACCCATGGCCTGCCCCTCCTCATGATACGGGTCTTGGCCGATAATAACCACTCGCACACGGTCGAAAGGACAAGAATCGAAAGCATTAAAAATCAGACCGGCAGGCGGAAAACACGTGCAGGTCTGATATTGTTGGCGCACATACTGGGTGAGGAGTTCGAAATAGGGTTTGTCAAACTCCGGCTGCAGAACGCGCTGCCACGATGGGTCTATACGAACAGTCATAATTATTGACGATTTACAGATTTACGATTTAACGATTTATTTACGATTTTTTAGAGATTTACGATTTACCGCGGTTAATCGTCAATTATTTTCAATTTGACAATCAATTGTCACTCGTCAATCGTCCAATCGTCAATTAATCAACGATGAGCATTGCGTCGCCGTAGTCACCGAAACGGTAGCCTTCCTTGACAGCCTCGTCGTAAGCGTGCATCACCTCTTCGTAACCGCCGAAAGCAGCCACCATCATCAACTGGCTGGACATAGGCATATAGAAATTGACGAAGAAAGCGTTAGCCACAGTGAAGTCATACGGCGGGAAGATGAACTTGTTGGTCCATCCGTCGTACGCCTTGAGTTGGCCGTTGGTACCAACGACATGCTCCAAAGCACGCATGATCTCGGTGCCGACAGCGCAGACGCGCTTGCACTCCTCATGTTTCTTATTAACCAAGTTAGCCAAATGCTCGGAGAGGATAATCTGCTCGGACTCCATCTTGTTCTTGGTCAAGTCCTCAACATCAATATCCTTGAAAATACCCAGCGAGACGTGGCTGGTCATAAACTCGGTCTCGATACCACGAATCTCCATACGTTTGAGCAACTGTTTGGAGAAATGCAAGCCGGAGGCAGGTGCAGCAACGGCACCGATTTTGGACGCGAAGATGGTCTGATAGCGTTCGTTATCCATCTCGCGTACCGGCTGGTCGTGGAATTGTTCCTGGTACTGCTGGAGTGTCTCTTCGTCCATAGGGCGGCGGATATACTTAGGCAGCGGTGCGCTACCCAATGCATAGAGACGCGGCACGAACTCATCGTTATCATAGTCAGTCAAGAAACGGAACGTACGGCCACGGCTGGTGGTATTGTCAATAACCTCAGCCACGATAGACGGATCGTCATCGAAAGTAATTTTGTTACCGATACGGATCTTACGCGCCGGATCAACCAGCACATCCCAATAACGCGAACGATGATTGAGTTCGCGCAACAGGAACACTTCGATTAAGGCGTTGGTTTTCTCCTTGTGACCATACAGACGCGCCGGGAAAACCTTGCTATCATTGAAGATAAAGAGGTCTTCCTCATCAAAAAAATTAACCAAATCGTTTACCATAAGGTGCTCGATCTCGCCGGACTTGCGGTGCAACACCAACAGACGTGCATCGTCGCGGTAAACAGTCGGATACTGAGCAATCAATTCATCAGGCAGTTTGAAACGGAACTGACTGAGTTTCATATCATTCGTTTTGTACATATTCGTAGTTATTCAATTCGTTAAGGAATTGGTCAATAGTATAGCATTTTTTCACATCAATCTCCCCTACTCTCGTTCGGCGCAGGGCAATCAGGTGGGCGCCGGAACCGAGTTTCTCGCCGATGTCGCGAGCCAAAGCGCGAATATATGTTCCTTTGGAGCACACCACGCGGATGGTCAGTTGCATCGTCTCAGCATCAAAAGCCAACACCTCTATCTCATCAATGACGAGCAACTTGGGCTTTAGCTCGACCTCTTCGCCCTTGCGTGCCAGTTCGTAGGCTCGTTTGCCGTTGACCCAGACCGCAGAATAAGCAGGCGGTGTCTGCCATTGTTCGCCCGTGAAGAGCGGAATAGTCTCGTCTATCAGTTGGCGCGTTATATGCGCAGTCGGATAAGTGGCATCAACGGGTTGCTCCAAATCATAAGAAGGAGTGGTAGCACCCAGTTGCAGCGTGGCCTCGTACTCCTTGACATCATACTGCAGTTTGTCAATCAGCTTGGTTTTCTTACCCGTACAAACGACCACAACGCCTGTAGCCAACGGATCCAGCGTGCCGGAATGACCAACCTTCAGTTTCTTGCGACCCAGTTTCTTACACAAAGCGTATCGTATCTTGGCCACCAGGTCGAACGAAGTCCAATGGAGCGGCTTGTCGAACGCCAGCACTTCTCCCTCGATAAAATCCCACATCGCTTAGCAGATAGTAGCGAAAATAGCCACCGAACCGATGATGGCGCAGTAAACAGCGAACCATATCAGGCGTTGACGGCGGACAATCTCTATCATGAACCGGCATGCAAAACAACCGGTTACAAATGCAGCAAAGAAACCCACTACTGCGGGCAACAAATCCAACTCACTGACAATCTCACCCTTAATCAGTTTAAGCAGATCAAGGAACGCTTCGCCGAGAATAGGAATCAGCACCATCAGGAAGGAGAACTGAGCGACACTCTCTTTCTTAACACCGCTCATCAGTCCGGTTGCTATAGTCGTACCAGAGCGGCTCAAGCCCGGCAGCACAGCACATGCTTGCGCCAAGCCGATGAGGATAGCGTCCTTGTAGCCGACCTCGTGACCCGCACTCTTGCGTTTGGTGATAATCCACTCGCTAAGAGCCAGCAACAACGCCGTAACCAGCAGGCACACACCAACCAGCAGCAGACCGTTGCCGAAGAATGCCTCCACCTGGTCCTTGAAAAACATACCAACTACGAAGACAGGAATCATCGATACCAGAATCTTGGCAACATAGTCCTTCTCTTTGTTCCACTTAAGCGAAGTGAAAGTGCCTTGGAAGAGTTTGGTTACTTCGTTCCAGAACACAACGAGCGTGGATAGCACCGTGGCAACATGCACAATGATGGCGAACGACAAGTTCTCCTCGCCGGACGTACCCAACAAGGCTTGGCCAATCTCCAAATGGCCGGAAGACGAAACAGGGAGAAACTCGGTCAATCCCTGCACAATGCCTAACAAAAGTGCTTGTAACCAGTTCATTTCTTCTTAGAACGATATAGGATGGCAAAAAGCATAAACACAAATCCTGCCAACGAAATCATCGGACCGAGCGTAATACGACGGAACGAGAAAATATCAGGATTGTAAACCTCACCGGACGGTTCGCCTGCCATCAAGCAGAAACCGGTAACAATAATCAGAACCGAAACGGCAATCAAAATGAGGTTGATTTTGTCAAGACTTTGCTTCATATTATTTACTGTCAATTATTTAATTATCAAGATTTTCGTCAAACGAAAAATATATTCAAATGAAAGCGAGATTAAGTTCATCAAATCTCATACAAAGAGTTGTTATCCATGCGGATGTAACGGCCTGTAGCTATCAGCGATGCCAACAGAGTAATCAACAGACCCGAACAAAGCACTACCGCTGCGACAAAAGATATGTTCTGCCATGTTAGCGGGAAAAGCAAAACGCCGAGGCGTACATCCACATAATAGACTATCCCGCTGAGGATAACCAGCGCAGCCATGCCGGAAATGAATCCCATCAGCATATTGCGCCAAACAAACGGACGGCGCGTTACCCACGATGTAGCTCCGACTAAGGTCATCGTATTGATGATGAAGCGCTTGCTGTAAATCTGCAATCGGATGGTATTAACTATCAAGGCCATTGAGACGAGCAGTAGCGCGACAGCCACTACCAAGAGCACCAGCGAGAATTCGCTAACATTACTACTCATCAAGTCTGCCAAATCATGAGGATAAATCACTTCGGTAACAAATGGCAGTTCCTGCAGACGGGTAGCCAACAGGCTTAAGCTATCGGGACTACTATATTTATCAGTCGGGTGTATCTCATAGCTGGCAGACAAAGGGTTATAGCCCAAAAATTGTGTCGGGTCTTCGCCCAACGAACTGATATGTTCGCGGAGTGCATCTTCGCGAGACACGTAGACATAACGACTACAAGCAGGGCTGTAGTTCAATATCTTTTCCAGACGTGCACACTGCACGCTGTCCGTCTCGTCTGATAAAACGGCCGTGAGCGTCATGTTCTCGCGCATACGCGTAACAAGCGCCCCTGCTGAAAGCAGGAGCACACACTCAAAGCCCACTAGACAGAGCACTAAAGCGACACTAACTGCCGCAGTAAGATAGGAATTACGAAAACGTTGCTTTCGCATATAAACTAATACCGACAAAAACCGCAAAAGGGGCAGGTTTTCGCCTGCCCCTTTATATGGCATATGTTAATATTCCCATAGGTCTTGCTCAAAATTGAGCAACTCAGTAGCAATACGCTCCTGCTCCTTCTTCACCTCTTCTTCTGTTTTGGCGTAATCAGGAATCCAGCGGTTGTACATATTGCCTTCTCCTACGATGTAGGAAGAGAACAGACGTTTCTGGAAGAACTCGTCGTAGGTTACACGCTTCACCTCGTTGCGGCTTGGGATTGCGTACTGCATAGCGATATACGGACGCAATTCGTCAAACGCGATCCAGAACATTACGGACTCACGCAACGAACCCATGATATTGGAACTGTCGCGGGTCGAGATCTTGTCTGACTGGAGCGGCGCGATAGCCATAATCTTGGTGTGCAGACGAGAAGTGTGCTTGTCGAAGAACACAACCTCCTGAATCAGGTACTTCAATTGGTTCTTAACAATCTTCTCGAACGGATAGAAGTGGAACGACAACTCATCGGAAAGGCTATCATAGTGAATCAACATAGCATCCGAACTGGAGATGTCGAAGTGCGTCGGATCGTCCGAGTAGTCACCCATTGGGTCATCAGCCATAAACATGGTCGGAATGACATTACGGGCAATCGGCTCCTGGTGAAGATCCGGTTTGATAGTTTCCATATTCTTCTCATAGATAGGCAGGCCATCTACTACAGCATCGGTAATCACCTTGAACAAGTTACGATAATCTGCGTCATCCGACTTGGTCGGGAAGTAAAGCGGATAATTCTGCTTGTAACGCATATCAACGATGCGGTAAACAAAACGCGACCATACGACATCGTCAATACGGTGGTCAATCATCACTATCGTATCGTGAGCAGGAGAAAACTCCTCAGTCTGAATACGTGCACTACCGATCTCGTCGAAGAACGAGATAACTTTATGCTGAGCTTGAGCGCCAACAAATACGCCCAACAGCATACATGCAATAATACAGAGTTTCTTCATAACAAATAAAATGTATTAATTCAATGACAGTGGAATTGGCGACAGACGAATCTCGCGGCCGTCAGGACCCTGTGCGCGAATATCAGTAATAACGACAATGGCACCCATCTTCAACTTGCTCATACGATCACGTTGATCAGAGGTAAACTTATTACCACGAGCCTCGGTCAGCATACCGTTTACGTTAACCTTGAAGCTGGTAATACGGAACGGCAGATCCAACAGACCGTCAGGACCATAAGATGCGATAAGTCGAGAGTCTGCGTTCAACAACGCACCACGCGAGATATTGCCATCCGAATATTCCTTATCACCGGACTTGAGGTAAGCACCCGGTTTCGGCAGCGCCTTAACGCGGTAGTCTTTGCTACCCATCGACTGCATCTTGCCGTCCAACTCAGCAGAAACCGAGATGGTCACCGACTTAGAGCTGTCGCCCGGTTTGATAATCCACAGACCGCCACGTTGCGAAACAGAAGCACCGCTAACCGATACGTGTACCTTGTCGTTAGCAATACCCGGTACGGAAATAGCGAACTTGTTCTCGTAGCCGCGGTACATAACGTTGAGGTCAGTATTGGAGATTGTTACAGCCGGTTCGCCTACGCTATACTCGCTGGAGAACGGCAGGTGCTCCATCTCGCCCGAAGCCGGGTTCTGGAATGCGATATAACCGGAGTACTTCTGCAAGCCAACGCCCGTAGCAGCTACTTCGTAGATACCTTGTTCGTTGATCTTTGCTCCGTTAACGTAGTAGTCAGGAGTTTGCGTTGAGTCGATTGCGGCCAAGATAATCTGAGCTGAATACTTACCGCCACGGATTACGTAGTTGGAATTAGGAATCACATACGCGTTCAACTTGTTTACGCGCAAGTCACCTGCATCCGTCTGATTACGCAAATACTGGATAGTTACGTTTTGAGCATTGCGGATATCGTTCTGAATCTTGGTCAGCAATACGATTGCAGCACCCGACGGCATATCGTGGAACATTTGATCTTCCCACGAAATCATCTGTGCTCCGGATTCAACTTTGTCGCCTGTATCAAAGATCGTGTTGTACTCCTCTGCTTTGTTTGGATCCAACTCGGTCAAATAAGCACGATACTCTTCGATCATACGTTTGAGAGTCACACCCGGTTTGTCAGCACGATCAGGCAACGCATAGTGCGTTGTAGCATCACGGTTGTCATTACCCTGAATCACACGCGCCTCTGGATCAGCCTTGCTGGCACCATCGGTAGCCACAGCGATCTGGTACTTGAAATTCTGGATATAGTTGTACAAACTATCCGAGCGTTTAGTCAGTTCGGCAGCTTTGTCGTACCATGGACCATTCTTCTCGGGATTGTCGTTACGTGCAGAGAGGAATTGACTCATCATCTGCTGGTTACGGCCATCTGTAGTCTCGAGAGTTGAGTGCAAACTATCGTCCACTAACTTGAAAGCCTTCAGGACATCAGTACTTACGTTCAACGCCAACATGGCGGTGAGCACCAAGTACATCATACCTATCATTCGTTGTCTCGGGGTTTCCGGACAGTTTTTTGCTCCACCCATTTCTGAAGTGTTTAAAGGTTAATTTTCTTAATCAAATTACAGCAGATTATGCCAATGCATTCAGCATGTTACCATAGATTGCGTTGAGGTCAGCAATCGACTTCTGGAGTCCCTTAGCACCCTCAGCGAACTTAGCCTGTGCATCTGCTGCATCCTTAGCTGCGGCAACCACGCTCTTCTGAGCCTCCATTTCTGCGTTAACAGCCTGGAGTTGAAGTTCGTAAACCGAGTTGAGAGAAGCCAATTTCTGAGCAATCTCGTCAACACTCTTCTTGTAAGCGCGGGTCTCGTCAGCTACACCCTTCATATCCTCGCTTACTTGAGCGTAAGTACCGGACAAGCCATTAGTAGCCTGAGCGAACGAATAGGTTGCATTACCTGCAGCGGAAATCTTAGCAGCATAGTCCTCGGTAGCAGCCTCAGCAGCAGCCAATTTCTCGCCAAGTTTAACACCTGTTTGAGCAAATTTGCCCAGTTCGCTGAACTGAGATGCAGCCTTAGCAAGGTCAGAGATACCGTCCTTGAGAGCCTTCATCTCATCGTCTTTCATAGCAGAGATTTTGCCTACACCTGCAGGCTCACCAGCCTGATAAGAAGCCGCACTAGCAGTACCGTTCTCTACACCGGCGCCCAACAAGGTCGGACGAGGCTGCTTAGCTTTTTCCTCCAACAATTCCGGCTTGGTTCCATACTCCAGCAACTGCGGGAATACGTTCTCCCAGTGGAACTCTGGATGCGGATGATCGAGTGCACCGATAACGAACAGGAATGCCTCGGTAAACATACCTACCATCAGCACTTGACTTGCACCTGGCCAGTGCAGAATCTTGAACAACGCACCGATAATAACAACCGACGCACCTACCGAGTAAACGATGTTTACGACGTTCTTTCCTTGGTAAGATCCATACCAATGCATGAACTTTGCACCAAAACCTTGTGCAGCTTTTTCTTCTGTAGCCATATATTTAAGAATATAAAAGTTATTAACTAATTAAATTGTTGTTTTTTTTATTCGATTACTCGCCAATGTACGAACGAACGCAACGGAATCCAATGTACGGACGGCTCTCAAATTGATACTCATAAGAGCGCACACCACACTGGAGATAGTAACTGATATCCTTCCAGCTACCACCCTTGATAACCTTACGTTTCAAGATGTCCGGATCTGCCTTACGCGCCATGTAACTATAGTCAGGGTTCAGGTCATGGATATGCGTATTCATTGTACTCAGGTAGGCAGAACTGGTCCACTCAGACACGTTACCGGCCATGTCAAACAAGCCGAAGTCGTTCGGACGATATTGAGCCACTTTAACTGTAGTAGTACCCGTATCATCGTTGTAAGCACCACGGTACGGTTTGAAGTTTGCGAAGAAGCAACCCTTACCGTCACGGGCATAGTTACCACCCCACGGATAAACAGACATCTTGCGTCCGCCGCGGGCAGCGTACTCCCACTGAGCTTCGGTCGGCAGACGATAATCGTTGCCCTCTACAGCCGAGTACTTATTGAAGAGCTTGGTACGCCAGTTACAGAATGCGTGCGCTTGCTCCCAAGTAACACCTACTACAGGATAATCAGAATAGCCAGGATGCTTGAAATACATGTGAAGCATCGGGTCGTTGTAAGAGAACTGGAAGTCACGTGCCCACACCAAAGTGTCCGGGTAGATACAAATAATCTTCTCAGTCAGGAGGTCCTTCGGTTCACGCAGCGGACGATAGATCGTAGAATCTTTGATCTCGCCGACTTCGCTAATCCAGAAAGTGTCAACACGTGCGGTTGCACCCGGAGGGAACGAACTGGTAGCCACATCGAACTTGTTACGCTGCGGAAGCGCTTCGTCGATGTTCATCCAATTGTAGCGATAGTGAAGGAAGTTGGTTTTCAGCGTACCATCACTATAGAACATTGGAGCCAGGGCATCTACAAAGTCCTCCTCCTTGCTCTTCCATGGTACTTTCTTGCGCCAGTCAAGTTGGAAGTGCTCTTCATCGAAGTCTTCATCCTTCGGTTGAATAGCATAATCCGTCATACCGGCGGCTACTAGGTTAGTCATTGCAATAGAGTCACGTACCCAATCAACAAACTGATGGTACTCACTGTTGGTAATTTCGGTTTCATCCATCCAGAACGCATCAACGGTAACCATCACAATATTATCCGGCTGTTCAAAGACAGCAGATTGTGTGTTGGCACCCATCATAAAAGAACCTTTCTTGATGAACAACATACCATAAGGATTAGCCTCTTTAAACTTACCGCCTTGACGAGCTCCTACAAGCTCTCCGGCCGGTTTGTTGCAACTAGCCAATGTAATCGCTATTACGATTAATGGCAAAATCTTCGTTACTTTCATATTGGTACTCAATCGATTAATAAATACGCATTTCTCTTTTAGTATACACTATATACATATTATATATATTATATATAGTCTATAGGTAACGGACCGACTTATACTTGTTAGTCCTTTTCGGCTTCAATATATCAAAACTATAGGCGAGATAAATCTCATGGCTTCCATAGCTTTCCAGCAGCAACTTGCTCGTTGGCAATTCACAACTGTAACCCACTTGTAAGCCATTAATTACATCTATTCCTAGTAGTATGTTTACACTTCCCATCAAGCGATAGCCGAGGCCCCAACGATAGCGCTCCTTATAGTCGCACATCAGCGTCAAGTTGATATCCCAACTCGAAAAGTCAGTCATCACCATTGCGCTTGGAGTCAGCACCCACTCTTTGTAGTTCCTCAGTCGGTAGTGGTATCCACCCACCAAGTACATCGTTCCTTCCAGTGTTACGCTCGCGTAATCATCCCACTCTATCTCCGGTCGTATCAGGTGGCTATAACTAGCGCCCACCCACCACGTTGGAGTAGCATAGTACAGGCCCACGCCCATGTCGAACTTCATTCCCGATTTATCTCCCTTCGGAATCACTTCATCGTTCGAGTCATGATAATCGTCGCCCATTTGGCTTAGGTTAACAGAGTCTCCTTTAAATCCCACGTTCACGAACCCTAATTCTATTCCGGCGCTCAGATATCCGGGCCCCAGCTTCTGCCGGTAAGCATACTGAACATATAGTGACTGCGTCTGAAACAAACCGTAGCGGTCATTCAGGAATCGCACACCTGCGCCATGTCGGGTTTTGGCTATTACAAAGGGCGAACTAAACGTAAACCACGTACTCATCGGTGCGTTAAGTATATCCACATATTGCATGCGGTGTATACCCGCCACCTTCATCATATCACCCTCTCCCACCGCTGCGGGATTATAGCCCATTGGCAAATACATGTACTGTCCCATTTGCGGATCGAACTGCCCAAACGCAGCAGTCGTCGCAATCATTGTGATCAGCAATACAAAATATCTACGCACGTATGAACGGCCTTTTTTATTAATATTCCTCTTCATTAAAGAAGAAGTCATCGTCCTGGGTGGGATAATCAGGCCATATATCCAAGATACTTTCATAAACCTCCTCATCCTCATCCTCGAGTTCTTCCAAATTTTCTATTACTTCTGCCGGTGCACCTATTCTGTTCGCGTAATCCAGCAGTTCCTCCTTGGTTGCAGGCCAAGGTGCATCCTCCAACTTAGAAGCTAATTCAAGTGTCCAATACATAATCTTACCAAACAAAATACCGACCCTTATCGGGTACACTCTAGTGAAATATCGTGCAAAAGTAGAAAAAAAAATCGAGACTTGCAAGTGTTTGACTCAGTTTTTTTGCATTTTTTGCATTTTTTCCGACAAAAGTGCTATTATTTGTTCCGTATTACCTACTTTATTGTGCCGTTTCGAGCAGTTTTCTCCAAAACGGACTCAAATTCTAATCTTGTAATGACGTTTCAAATAATGTTTGTCCACAAACAACAATCCGACATGCCAAAGATCCATACTTGTCGTCACGCGATTGTCATTTTGGAGATCTTCCCATGCGCGATTCATTTCGCGCGAGTAGTGGATGTCATCCAACACTAAAATCCCTTTCTCCGGCAACCTGGACAACAGCCGTCCAACATAGTTCATTGTTGCTTGATATGTGTGATTTGCGTCCACATAAGCCAAATCAATCGGTTGCTGCATCGCTCTATCCAACGTATCTTCTATCCGTCCCACAACACAATCGATGTTGCATATTCCCAATTGTTGCCATTGTTGGCGGGCCATTTGCGCCACAGCCTCGCTACCTTCCAGCGTTGTCACTTTGTTGTGTTTATCCGCCGAAGCAAGATATGCGGTCGTTATTCCGAGAGATGTTCCTAATTCTAATATATTAAGCGGTTTAGAATGTTCTTGATTCAAATACATCACCAATCTAAACAGCAATTGTCCTACACGTGGATGTTCCAAATGGGCACACGCTATACTACTCACGCTGCGTTGCACATGCTTGCCTTCGGGGCTACCCATCGAGCCGAAATCTACAACATCCAACATTTCATTATCTTGCAACAATGACTCCCGACGCCGCTCTATATCTTGGAAACAATAATACGTGTTTTTGTCATGCATCAGAAATCGCACTATATAAAATAAATAAGGAGAGTGTATTCCTTCACCCGTCGTATTCCATGCTGTCAACACGTGGCGCAGGTACGAAAAAACACGATATAGAACCTGATGCATAGTTAATTAGGAGTGCATGGTAGCACCATTTTGGCTGCAAAATTACACTTTTTCTTGCACATATGCAAATTTTTTTGTAATTTTGCACCCTCAATATTGCAATTGTTATGATTTTGAATTACATCTGGATTTCGCTTATCCTGCTGGCCGTTGTCTTCGGTCTGGTGCAAGCTATCTGTTTCGGGCAAACGGATATCTTCTCGGAGATTCTCAATTCCACGTTCGCCAATGCCAAGACGGGATTTGAGTTGTCGCTTGGTCTGACGGGCGTTCTTTCGCTATGGATGGGTATCATGAAAATCGGCGAAAAAGCCGGTGCTGTCAATACGCTGGGTAAAGGCGTTGCGCCGTTCTTCACACGTATCTTTCCTGAGATTCCGAAGAATCATCCGGTTTTCGGCACAATGACCATGAATTTCGCAGCCAACATGCTCGGTCTGGACAATGCCGCCACGCCGATGGGTCTGAAGGCCATGGGCGAACTGCAGGAGCTGAACAAAGACAAGACGAAAGCCAGCAATGCGATGATCATGTTTGTTGTGCTTGGTGCCAGCGGATTGACACTCATTCCGACGACTATCATGGCTTATCGCGCGCAGTTGGGTGCAGCCAATCCGGCCGATGTCTTTCTGCCCATACTGATTGCCACGTATGTTGCTACGCTGGTAGGACTGCTCTGCGTATGTATCGCTCAGAAAATCAAGCTGACAGATATGGTAGTACTGGGCACATTGATCGGACTGACGGCCCTAGTCGGACTCATCATCTGGGGAGCAACACAGCTGTCGCCGAGCGCTTTGGCTACCGTCTCAGCAGCCGTTGCAGCCATTCTGCTGCTCGGCGTTATATGTTGGTTTGTGATACAGGCTATGGTGCAGAAAATCAATGTGTATGACGCCTTCATCGATGGCGCGAAAGGCGGTTTTCAGGTGGCTATAGGTATCATTCCGTATCTGATTGCTATTCTGGTGGCAGTAGGTATGTTCCGCGCATGTGGAGCGATGGATCTGCTGGAGAAAGGGATAGCATGGCTGTTCGGCGTCTGCGGTATCAATCCGGATCTGGCGGGTGCTGTTCCTACGGCGCTGATGAAACCGTTGAGCGGTGGTGGCGCACGCGGACTGATGCTGGAAGCGATGACCACGCACGGCGCAGACAGTTTGGTCGGACGTCTGTGCTGTATACTGCAGGGAACAACCGACACCACGTTCTATGTGCTGGCAGTCTATTTCGGTTCGGTCAATATCAAGGACACGCGTCATGCGGTAGCCTGCTGTTTGTTGGCAGACCTGGCCGGCGCAGTCGCAGCTTTTGCGCTTGCGCCTATCTTCTTCGGATGATGGTCTTCTTTTAATAGTGATTCACCCGTCACTTTGTATATCCGCATCCGGAGGCTCTCCGGTCGATGTTTTATCGGGGTTTTATCGGGGGTATTACCTACAAATCCTATACTATACTCGAGACTATTTCGAGACAAATAGCAGAATAGTTCACATTTTTGACTTCCTGTTTTGGAGGGTTCCTATAAAAGAGGTGAGTCCGATTCGGGCTCACCTCTTTTTATCAATTGAAACAGATTTGACAAATCCATTCAATCTTGTTTATCTCTTTTTCCTACTCGTGCAGTACTTTAGCTTGCAACACTTGTCCGTCTGTAGTCAGCACTCGAACGATATAAACGCCTTGCGACAGAGCCGACAAATCAATTTGTGTTTGCGTTGATTGCAAAACTATTTGTCCGTTGATGTTATAAATCGCAACTTTCTCTACCGGAGCACTGCAATGAATAGTTATCTCATCATGAGCAGGATTCGGGGTTACAGAGAAACCGCTTGTTTCTTGAATAAGTGCAGTTTCATTATCATCAACATACTTTGGCGCTCTTGCCGAAGCATTTACATAAGGAAGAATTTTTAATCGTGTAACATAACATTGGCTTCGAATGATTTTCCTTCAGGAACTTTGAACCCTGCTTTTAGAGTTACACTCTTAACTGCGTTAAAGACCTTGTCTCCATTTAATACTACGTTGCCCGACGTGGTAATCGTTCTTGCATTTGTATTTGCAGGTATAGTACTATTCTGATAATAAATAACATCATTAGTAGGACATATATCAACATGGAAACTAATTGAAGATGCGCAAGAAGAAACGTTGGATATGTATATATTTCCTAAATTACCATTGGATAGGAATTCCTGTGGATCCGTATCTTCATAAAATGAGTTATGTGAACCTGCACAGAATGGAGCAGTGCTTAATGTTCCTTCACTTGTTAAACTGCCACCTGGTCTATAGACATATACTTCATCGTTTACTCCGCCGCATTCGGTAGCGCCTGCATTTCCATTTTTAGACGGATTTATTCGATATATTAATAGTCCGCTATTGGGAATACTTGTGTCATATGTTTCCGTTTCTTTACGATACTCCAGATACAAATATTCATTACTTCCTGAAATAGGAATTTTGTAGCATTGACTAGAAGAAGAGATGGGAGAAAGTGTATATGTTCCGCTTTGTGTGATAGTCGGTATGTTCGTTATCCAATGGAGATACTTGTTTTTCATGTACCCGGACATCTGCACATTTCCTGTAGTAGCCATTAGATCCCATGATCCTACTGGATAATATTTACGACCGGTTATGGTATCATTACCATAGTGGTATAAATCTGGCATGCCTAATGTGTGGCCAAATTCATGACACAAAGTTGCTACATTACTAAAAACATATGATAAGAGATTGTAGTTATAAACTTTTTTCCCATTAATTATAACATTATGTTCAGTCAGACTCCATCTGTGAGGCCATAACAACTCAGCCCATCCTGCTGTTCCTCCTCCTTTGACTATGAAAGTTACATTATCTACCTTTCCGTCATTATCCGTATCAACATTAAGGCTAGATGGAATTTGATTCGAAACATACTTGATAGCATTGGCAAGTAACGTTTGTTCCCTAATCCTTCTCATATCGCCAGAGTCATAACCATCCGGATTGGTAGAAGAAGCCGGGCAATAATATGTTTCAGGATGGTTATCCTTGTACGAATATACACTTGATCCAGTGGGATAAAAGGTAGAGTTAACGGTCAGTTGATGATATGATGATTCCCAGTAATACCGTTTTAACGAAATTGCGCCTTCTTCAAAATTAGTAAATCTTTGAGTAAAGGACTCTATCCATTCGGGAGTATAATCTGATTGACCTGAGAAGGTAATAAAGATGACGATATTATTAATCGTTGTACCGGTAGCATTGGCACTTTTTGTGCTTGCACTAGCAGCAAACTTATATGGGTGACTTTCCGGCAATTCATACATTGCCATCATTTTATCCCGTTGCAGGGAATCATCCTCTGTGTATTTTGTCAGTTGTGAGCTTGCCGATTTACACTTATGGACAGCAGAGAGTTTATTCGTCTTTTTCTCTCGATAGCAATAAAAACCAGTTACCGGGTCTTGCACTATGACATTTCCATTAGCATCGTGAAACCAGTGATAAAACTCATCGCCGGATGCGTAACATGATATCTCTGTACCATCAGGCTGTGTCAGCGTAATTGGAACATTTTCCAATGGCGCAGAACATAACAACATCGCTGATAGAAGTAGCGTACAGAGAAAAACTAATCTGTTTTTCATATTATCGTAGAATTACTTGGTTAATATCATTCGTTTGGTATCGACAACCTTGTTATCCGCAATTAACGAATACAAGTACATTCCAGCATCTAAGGTTCCTGCTGAAATAGTAATATAACCATCTCCATACTGAGTAATAGGGAACTCGGCTACTTGCAAACCATTCATATCGTAGATGAACATAGATGCTGTGCCGGTTGACATCGGTAATTGATAGTCAATTCGAGTTTCTGCAGAGAATGGATTTGGTGTGTTTTGATAGAGAACCGCATTCATATCTTTAGAAATGGGCTGTGCCGTATTATTCTTCAGCTCATGCACTTCCGCAGAAAGATCTTGAACCGCTTGTATCAATAGGGGAATGAGTTCTATATAATTTACAGACAGGGAACCATCTCCATCTTCATGTACCAATTCTGGGAATATTTTTTGCACATCCTGGGCGAGCAATCCATAGTGTTCTCTATCTAGTTCCAAGTCCGGGGATGGATTTGTGAATCCTTCTTGATTCCATGTAAATTGTACCGGGCGAAGATTTTGCACTTTCTGTATTGCATCCATATTAATATTTCTAATTCTGGTCTTTTTGCGGGCGTCCGACGTTACAAAAGTACTTGTACAATAGAGATTTCCATTAACTTTGGTTTGTCCGTTAAAGTATCCTGCGTATCGTCCGGGTATGGTTTGTATGGTTTCATCGATGGCGCCATAGATACCAGTTCCATTCTCGTTACCACTTTTTAGCACACCAAAAACGCCATAATTTTTTCCTTGAGGATTTCCTTTTGCGATTCCATAAACACCTATTGCGGGAGTAGTTGCCCTAGTATTATTTCCTGTTGCGATACCCTGAACTCCAATTAATTGGGTTCCAAGTCCGGCACTAGAGCCATAAACAGCGACATAAGCGCCACCTGTTCCTTGGCTAAGAGAAGAATAAATGCCGTAGCCATATTTTTTTCCAACAGAGCCACCACCATTAATAGTCAATCTTGCATCACCGCCAGTAGCACATCCAATGGAGAGAGTTTTGTCGATTCTGACGTCTCCGGATGTTTCTACTGATAAATCTGCTTTAACATTTGCAGAAAAAACGCATGCTGTAAAGAGCATTGTTCCTAAAAGAAAATTGTGTTTCATTTTTTTGAAATTTAAGTTAAACATATTGAACGCGCGCATCTGTATGCGCTTGATGGGTTCAAAACCAAAACGCGCGATAAGTGCGAGAACACTTACCGCATGTTAGTCGGTTACTATATATTTATGAGCTTGTGGGCGCGGTTTTTCATTTTATCATGTAAGGGGTTAACTGCGTGCAAATTTAGTAACTTTATTCTATCTACGCAAGTCGTTGGGCATGTTTTACAACATATCTCTACTGATACCATTCTAAAGGATCTAATATATTGGATATTTCTAGTAATAGTGTTACTATTTTACTAAGAACACTCCATTTCGAAATATTTCATTTTTCCAGACAAAGCAACCGCTCACTAAAAATGTATCGGATACTATACTAAGTAAGTGGTGTAAAGGACGTTTCTGACGTTCTATCAGGTCTTCATCACCGGCATAATATTGATGGATGAGCATCTATATGATACATTTTATTTACAGCACGCAGACTATCAGCACATTTCACTATAGCTTTTGCCTCATAGAAA